>JBIIUN010000333.1:0-5845 GCA_044339945.1 Kapaibacterium sp. (SeqCode) | reverse complement strand
AGCTGCTCCTCGACGCCCGCGGCAAATGGGTCCGGCTCGGCAGCAAGGGCTGGCGCAAACTCGAGTTCAAGCTATCCGCCGAGGAAGACGCCCAGCTCGCCAAGCTCGGCATCAACCCACATGAACTGACCTCCGAACCACAACGCCTGCACGCCCTGCAGCTGGCCGATTCGGCGGCCCGGCAATTCGTCGGCGAGGAGAAATTCGCGCTCATCCAACGCCGCGCCGCCGAACTTCAGGCCCGCGTCACGCCGGAAGTCCCAACCGAGGTCAACGCCGAGCTGCGGCCCTACCAACGCGACGGCTTCCACTTCCTTTGCTACCTCACCGCGAACCGCTTCGGCGGCATCCTCGCCGACGACATGGGTCTCGGTAAGACGCTCCAGACGCTCACTTGGCTCGCGTGGCAGGACCAGGAACGTCGGGCGAACGGAGCCGCAATCGAGCTCCCCGCCGAGCCCGCCGCCATGGCTCCGGCCAAACCCGCCCGCGGCAAGAAGAAGGTCGCCGAGGTAACGCCGGTGTCCGGCCCACCGCCCTTCCTGGTCATCTGTCCGAAGTCCGTGACCGACAACTGGCGCGTGGAATCCGCCCGGTTCGTGCCGCACCTGCGCGTCCGCACGTGGTCGGGCGAAGAGGTGAAGTCGCTGCCCGCCCTGATCGGCGCGGCCGACCTCCACATCATCAACTACAACCAGCTCCGCATCGTCGGCGAATCGCTGAGCCAGGTGGAGTTTCACACGATCATCCTCGACGAGGGCCAATACATCAAAAACCCCACGAGCATCACCGCGCAGCTCGCCCGGGCGCTCAAGGCTCGCCATCGGCTCGTCCTCTCCGGCACGCCGATCGAGAACAAGCTGCTCGACCTCTGGAGCCTCATGAGCTTCGCCATGCCCGGCGCCCTCGGGAACCGGAACGAGTTCCAGAAGCTGTTCGACTCCAAGGCCGATCCCCTCGCCCGCCAACGTCTCGGCGCCCGGGTCCGGCCCTTCCTCTTGCGCCGAACCAAGTCGCAGGTCGCCAAGGATCTGCCCGACCGCATCGAAGAGGACCTGTTCTGCGAGCTCGAAGGCGAACAGAAGACGCTTTACCGCGCCGAACTGAAGCGCGCCCAGGCGATGCTCCTGCGCGTCAACACGCCCGCCGCCCTCGCCAAGCACCGCTTCAACTTCCTCACCTCATTGCTCCGGCTACGCCAGATCTGTTGCCATCCGAAGCTCGCAAAACCCGATTCCAAGGCCGAATCCGCGAAGGTCGAGGCGCTCATGGAAACCCTCGAACCGCTGATGGAGGAGGGCCAGAAGGTGCTCGTCTTCTCGCAGTTCGTGGAAATGCTCGACCTGCTCCGGGCCGGCATCACTGAGCGCGGCTGGTCCAGTCATTACCTCGTCGGCGGCACCGAGAAGCGCGGCGACCTCGTCCGCCAATTCCAGGCCCACGAGGGCGCGTCGGTGTTCCTCATCTCGCTCAAGGCCGGCGGCTTCGGCCTGAACCTGACCGCCGCCAGCTACGTGGTGCTCTTCGATCCGTGGTGGAATCCCGCCGTGGAAGCCCAGGCGATCGACCGCTCGCACCGTATCGGCCAGCAGCAGAAGGTCATCGCCTACCGGCTGCTGATCAAAGACTCCATCGAGGAGAAGATCCGCGCGCTCCAGAGCAAGAAGTCTCAGCTCGCCAACGACATCCTCGGCGAGGAGAAGTTCGCCCAAAGCCTGTCGCTGGACGACCTCAAGTTCCTGCTGGCGGATTGACCGGCGGCGCCTGGGAACAGCATCAACGCTTCACGGCCAAGTTCTTCATCAACTCCCGCACGCACAGTTCGGCAAACGCGGGGTCGTTGATGTTGCCGTTGTATTCGAGCACCGGGATGTCGGCGCGCAGATGGCGTTTCCACTCACCGAAGAGCGCCGCGTCGGCTTCCGGCCAGTGGAACGGCTGTCCCGGCGCGCTGATGACGCTGATGCCGCGCAGGGGCAGAAGCACGCTGACCGGCCCGGTCGAGAGGTTGCACTTCGCCGCCAAGATGCGGCCCAGCTCGGCGCATTCCTCGGGATTGGTCCGCATCAGCGTCACCTGGGCGTTGTGCTGGTAGAAGCGCCGGTCGTTGAATTTCTCCGCCACGCTCGCCCTTTCGCCGAAGTTCACCATGTCGAGGCAACCCGGGGTCACGATGGCCGGCACGCCGCCGCGCGCAGCGGCTTCGCAGCGGGTCGGCCCGGCGTTGAGCACGCCGCCCACCAATTCGTCCGCCCATTCGGTGGTCGTGATGTCGAGCACACCGGCCGCCACGCCCGACTCGATGAGCGATTCCATCGTCCGGCCGCCATTCCCGGTCGCGGCGAAGACCATGACCTCGTAGCCGGCGGCTTCGAGCAGCGTGCGCGCGTGGGTCACGCAGGGCGTCGTATTGCCAAACTGCGAGGCGACAATAACCGGCTTGTCTGCGGCGTCCGCCGGAACCCGGGCCTCGACCATGCCGCAGATGGCGCCGGCCGCCTGGGCAAGCAGCTTGCGCGAAAGCCGGTTGAGCCCGGCGACATCCACCACGCTGGGCATCATGACGATGTCCTTCACGCCGACGTAGGGCGCGGTGTTGCCGCTGGCGAGGGTGGACACCATCAGCTTCGGGAAGCCAACCGGCAGCACCCGCATCGCCGCGGAACAGATGGCCGTGCCGCCGCCACCGCCGAGCGAAATTACGCCGTCGATCCGGCCTTCCCGTTGCAAGCGGGCCAGCACGATGGGCGCGCCCTTCGTCATCACCGCGACGGCTTCGCCGCGGTCGCGCCGGGCGACGACGGCCGCCAAATCAGCCTGCGCCGCCGCCGCGATCTCGGTGCGCGCCACATCGGGCTGGAGTTTCGGCGCCTCAAGTGTCCCGACGTCGATCAGGAACGGCTGATGTCCGCGCTGTCGGATAAGCGCGGCGACGTAGCCGTGTTCTTCGCCCTTGGTGTCGAATGTGCCGAGAACTGCAATGGTGGCCATAGGTGTTCCCGAAGGCTAACGACAGTTCCCGCCGGAGCACAACCCGGCAGGCTTACCCGGATTCGTCAGGGCCGGACCGATTCACAGCCGCCGAACGAGGCCACCGGGGCCTTGGACCGCGGCAAAATCAAGCCGGTCCGTCGCAAGGCACAGGGCCACGTCCGGCGCGAAGTCCGGCAAACTGAGCAGCCGGCGGCCGTTCCGGGCAAACTGCATCGCGCCTACCAAATCCCCTTGGGCGGCGAGGAAACAGTTCCGCGCGACTTGGACCGCATCATCCACCTTGGCACCGCCAAGTGCGGGCCAAAGCCGGTCGGCCAGCGCGCCAGCGCCGAGCACATCCTCGTAGGACGAATGGTCGCCAGTGCCCGAGCAGACGAGGCAAAGGTGTTCCGGCATCTCGGTGGTCAGGCGGGCCGTGGTGGCGCCAAGATTGGCAAAGGAAGTAACCAGCACCTGCCGGGCGTGCGCACAGGCCCGGAGCGCCCGGGTGCCGTTGGTGGTCGTGATGGCAATGCGCCGGCCGGCAACACGATCCCGGGTGAATTCTCGCGGCGAATTGCCGAAGTCGAACTCTACGCCGCCCGTCAACGCGGCGCCGATGCGAAAGCCACCCCGTTCACCGGCCAGTAGGATTTCCGGATCTTTTCGTCGGCAGGCCAGAGCCTCTTCCAAGTCGAAACACGGAATCATCGCCTCGGCGCCTTGGTCGAGCGCGGTCAACATGGTCGAGGTCGCCCGGAGGACGTCGAAGACCACGCAGGTGGTCCGGCTCAGGTCGCGTTGCGCCAGCGCGGAGAAATCGGCCGGGGTAAACAGGGCTTCGAGGAATTTCATGGTGGTCCAAAGCAAACAGCCGCGCCAACGGCGCGGCTGTTCGGATTTCAGCGGGATCGCTTAAAAGTCGTCCTCGTTCGGCTCCAGCGGCGGACGCACGCCATACTTCTTCTTGAGCAACTCAACCTGGGCGAGCGGTTTCATGCCGCCCGTGCAAGTCGGGTCCGTGAGCGAGGCCGCGGCGGCGCACACACCGGTCAGCAGCGACTTCTGGAGTTCCCAGCCTTCGTGCAGGCCAAGGAGAACGCCGGCGCAGAACGCGTCACCGGCACCCGCGGTGCCGGCAATCTGCTTGTCCGGCACCTTGAGCGAGGGCTGCCAGTGGTCTTTGCCGTCGCGGGTGCGGGCAAAGCAGCCTTCCGGGAAGTGGATGACGATGAGTTCCTTCACGCCCATCTGGAGGATGGCACCGGCGGCATGGCGCAGGGACACGGTGTCCAGCACGCCTTCCTTGCGGATCTTGAAGCCGGTGACCTGGGCAGCCTCGAACTCGTTGATGATCGCGTAGTCGCAGTGCTTGAACGCCGGGGTGACCACCGCCTTGAAGCGGTCACTGGCCTCGCTGACGGTGTCCACGCAGGTCTTCATACCGGCGGCCTGGGCGGCGGCGAGCAGCTTGGCAGCCCCGGTAATGCCTTCCTTGTTCGGGACGTCCAGCTTGTCGAGCAGCAGCAGATAGCCGAGGTGGAAGATCCGGGCCTTGGTCTTGGTGAAGTCGAGATCCTTGGCGTCCCAAAGTGCGTTGGCGCCGCGGCGATGGAAGAAGGTCCGCTTGCCCGTGCCCGCCACGGTCATGACGTCGGTGTAGCTCGTCGGCGCGTCAGCCGTCTGCTTCAGAAACTTGGTGTCGATCTTGTGCTTGGCGCAGTCGGCCAGGATCAGCTCGCCGGCCGCGTCCTTGCCGACCAAGCCGGCGCCCTGGAGCGGGAATTCGACACCCAGCTTGGCCAGGTCGAGGAGCACGTTGTAAGGGGCGCCGCCGGTGCCGTTGGACTCGCTCTTGATGTTCGCCAGCGTTTCGAGGCCGGGATAGGTGTCGATCGTCTTGACGTGGTCGATGATCCAATTGCCGCCGGCAAGGATGCCGGAACGCTTGGATGCGGGAGATGCTTTCATGCCTTAGGGACGGATAGGCCACGACGAGGGAATACCCCGAACAGCCGTGGTTACGGGGAGATTACGGGAAAGGCCCCGGGGTTGTCTCTAACGATTTGTCCCGCAGCGGGCCAAACTGGTCCGCATCTGCGCCGGCGCTGCTACCAGGCTACTCGCCTTCCCCGCGGAGGTAGGCGAGGAGGTCCGCCATTTCCTGCCCGGTCATGGCCTTTTCCAGTTCCTGCGGCATCAGGCTCAGGGCACTCGGGGCGAAAGCCTTGAGCTGGCTCCGCGGAATCGTTTCCTCCAGTCCCTGGCCCTGCCGCAATGTGATTGCCGCCGCGCCGTCCGCGCCGAGCAAGCCCGTTAAACTTCGGCCATCGGTCGTGGTGGCGTCGTAGGCCAGGAATTGCGGCGCAACCTCCTGCTCGGGAATCACCAAGTGCAGCAGGATGGTTTCCTTCGCCTGGTTGCGGATGTCGAACAGGTCCGGCCCCACCGCCACCCCTTCCCGGTTGAACCGGTGGCAGCCCGCGCACAGCCGGGTGAACACGGCATGCCCGTTCGCCGACATCGGCTTCAGGGCCAGGCTGGCCTTGGCCGCCTCAAAGGCCGCCTTTCGGTCGCCGGGAACGGCGGCGGCGAACAAGGCCTCGGCCCGGCGGCGCACGGTTTCGTCCGGGGATTTCCGCAACTGCTCGCGTTGGGCCGGCAGCAGCGTCGCCACCCGGATGACGCCCTGTTCTACGGCGGTGATCAGCACGGGATGATAGGTGGGCGCCGACAGCAAGCCGGTCACGGCCACCGCTTGGACAGCCGGGGCGACCTTTGCCCAGAACCGACCTCCAAGCAGTTCCGTGACGCAGTTCAGCGGGCCGGGGCGGCAGGCCAACGTCACGGCGGCGCGTTGCAGTTCCAAGGG
>JBIIUN010000332.1:0-5875 GCA_044339945.1 Kapaibacterium sp. (SeqCode) | reverse complement strand
CGCCCAACCCGGAGCGCGGCGCCACTCCGCTGATGCCCACGCCATTGCCCGCGCGCGCGGCGATCAGGCCGCCGACCGCGGTGCCATGGTAGAACGTGCTGCGCGGATGCGCGCCGGAGTCGGATCCCGTGAAAAAGTTCCGGCTTGGTCCGACGATGTTCGCCGCCAAATCAGGATGCGTCAGGTCCAGGCCATCGTCGCCCACCCCGACTACGACCCCTTCCCCGCGCGTGATGGCCCAGGCGGCCCGCGCATTGATCGTGGCGGCGAGGTCCACGGCGCCGTTGGCCGGTTCGGCTGGATCCAGGTGTTCCTGGCGGGCGTAGTAGGGATCGTTGGGCGCCGCGGCGTAGGCGAAATGCCGGCGGGCCATGAACCGGGCCGCCGGCCGGGCGAATTCCACCTCTGCGTTCCCGGCCAGATCGGCGGCCTGCCGCAAGGCATCCGCCGGATTCGCCAAGGTCACGATCAAGGTCCGATCATCGACCAGCCGTTGGGGCGGGATGGGCAAGCCGGCGGTGAATCGGTTGGCGGCCGCGGCGTCCCGAAACCGCACCACCAGCCGGCGGCCAAACTGGACCGGCCGCCCGCCGTCCCGCGGACGGGCCAACAACCACCGGGCACTTCCCGCGACGGCCGCCCGCTGGACGCCCGACGCCGAATCGACTTCATAGTCCCGACGGGATGGCTCGCGCACCTGAAAGGTTTCCGCCACCGCGTTCAGGGCGCAGAGCCAAACGGTGAGCCACGGGCGGAACGAGTGTCTGGTCACGCAGTGAGATTAGCCCAGCCCCCTCGGGAAGTCCTGCCGAGAAACCAGCGGGGCCTCGGGAAGCCATTTAACGAGACGCCCAAGCAGTTGCCCCAGCGGGAGGCATCAGGGCATCCAGGCCGACCGGGAGGCCGCCTTGCGCCGGTGCCGGAGCAGCACAAACCCTCCGAGGCCCAAGCCGGCGAACACCAAGGTCTCGCCGGGCTCCGGCACGGGTGTCACCTGCCAGCCGATATCTTCCAGGGCCGCCCAATCCAACTCGGTATACCATTTCCGAACCCCCTGACCGATGTCGGGGTCGAGCGAGGTTTCCTGGGGAGTGATGGAGCCGGGCAATTCGCTGTCGGTTCCGTTGGCCCAATGACCTCCACCCGTCTGGAGCGGCGGGGCCACGCCCCCGTTGGCCGCCACCGAGGCGGGCCCGGTAAAGGTGGTGCCGGAAATCTGGCGGGTCCATGAGGCCGCAGTGCCGATTCCGAGGAGGTGCCCCATCTCATGCACCGCCACCGAGAAGAAATCGTAGCGGTTCCCGGGAATGTCCGCCGTCGTCGTCACGTCGGTGTCGAAATACCAATTCATGGCCGTGCTGAACGAGATGGAACCACCCCAGGGACCGAAGTCGGTGCTCGTGTTGGGATCGACCGTCGGGTAAATGTCCACCCCGGTTTGCCCACGGCCGAACACGGTGGTTCGCCACGGATCGCCGGAAGCGCCGCCGAAGGCCGAGACCAAGGTCGCGGAGGTCGCCTGCGCCAAGGTGCCTCCCCCAATGTTGCGAGCCCCGAGGTAGATCACCATGGTCTGGTAGGGAATCGAGATCCCGGTGAGCTGGTCCAACCTCACGCCCGTCGAAGGATGGTTAAAGACCGGCCTCCACGTCTGCGGCCCGGAACTGGCAGGAATCGCCGCCAGATTATCCTCGATCCTTGCCTCCAGATACGACGCGGCTGTTTCCAGCACGGCCCGCCGGGAATCGGTGAAGAAGCCGGACGTGTCGTAGGAGTAGTCGAACTGGAAGATCAGTCCGGCGTGGGCGGCGGGAAGGGCCCCGACCGCGGAGGTCAGAACCGCCAAATGGGCGAGCTTCATAGGAGTTTTTGTGAACCAAGTAGGCCCCAACGGTGGCCGCGGGGTCTATCGGTAGAAATGGGGATTGGCTTTAGCGCCCCTGCCCCGCCGCCCTACTCGTAGCGCAGCGACTCGATGGGATCGAGGTTCGCCGCCTTCCAAGCCGGGTAGGTCCCGAAGGCGATGCCAACGATCGAGCAAACCACCAACCCGATGATGGCCCAGTCCCACGGAAACACGGGCGGCGTGTTCAGCGCCATCGCCGCGACATTGCCCGCCCCGATGCCAAGCAGGATGCCGAGGATGCCGCCAAGCTCGCTGAGCACGATCGCCTCGAGGATGAACTGGGTCATGATGTTCCGCTTCTTCGCCCCGATGGCCCGGCGGATGCCGATCTCCTTCGTCCGCTCGGTCACGCTCACCAGCATGATGTTCATGATGCCGATGCCGGCGGCGACCAGCGCGATGCTGGCGATGATCCCCGCCCCGGCCCGGACGGCCAGGGTGATCGTCCGGAACTGCTTGATGAGGGAATCGTTCGAGACGATTTCGAAGTCGTCTTCCTCGCCGGGCGGAACCTTTCGCATGGCCCGCAGGATACCGCGGACCTGTTCCACCGTGTCCTCGTAAACCGCCTGGTTGTGCGCCTGCACCTGGATGCTCAGCGACGTTTCCCGGCCGTAGCGGTTCAGGACCGTCGTCATGGGCACCACGATGAACTCATCCTGGCTGCGGCCGAAGATGCTGCCCTTGGGTTCCAGGACACCGACCACGGTGTATTTCACGCCCTTGAACTGAACCCATTCGCCCAGCGGGGAGCCGAACGGAAACAGGCGTTTGGCGACATCCGCTCCCAGGACAGCGACATGCCGGGCGCCGGACAGGTCGGTTTCCACGAATGGCCGCCCTTCGGCGACGACCAGATTGCGCGTCTCGAAGGATTCGGGGCTCATGCCCCGGAAGCTGATGGTGGGATTGGTCTTGCGGAAGCGGGACAACACCTCGCCCAGGTCCACTTCGGAGCTGACGCTGACATTCTTTGCCAACGTCGCCCGTTCCCGGATGTAGGCGGCATTCGGATAATAGAACCGCTTGCGGCGCATGTATTTCTCCCGCGCGCCCAGGTCGTCGTCCACCTGGATGGCCGGGAAGCGCTGCATCTGGAAGGTGTCGCTGCCGAGCTGCTGCATGTTGCTCTCGATGTTGCCCTGCAAGGCCCGGATGGCCGTCATCACCACGATGATGCTGAACACGCCGACCAGGATGCCCAGCAGCGTGAGCGACGACCGCAGCTTGTGCGCGGCAATGGCGTTCAGCGCCATGCTGGAGGCCTCGCGCAGCTCGGAAATGAGGTTGATGCGTTTCACGTCGTGCTCCCGCTCAATCGGCCCGCAAGGCGTCCACCGGGTTCATCCGGGCCGCGCGCCACGCCGGCAGGAAGCCGCTGACCACGCCCGTCATGATCGATACCAGCAAGGCGACGCCCACCAGCCACCAGGGCATGGACGCGGCGAGGAACTTGTCCACGACCAGCGTGAGCGGCCACGCGATAAACAGTCCCAGGATGCCCGCGCCGAGCGTGATGGTCGCGGCCTCGACGAGGAACTGCACCAGAATGGTCCGGCGCTTGGCGCCGATGGCCTTCCGAATGCCGATCTCCTTCGTCCGCTCGGCGACGCTCACGAACATGATGTTCATGATCCCGATGCCGCCCACGAACAGCGACAGGCCGCTGATGAACAGCCCCACGGCGGCGATGGAACCGCCCACGGCGTTGAAGAAATTGACCAACGCATCCTGCTGGTTGATGGCGAAGTCGTCCGGTTTGTCCGGCGGCACCCGGCGCAGCTTCCGCATGATGCCGCGGATTTCCTCCTTGGCGTCCTCCATCACGCTCAGGTCGCGCACCTTGGCCTGTATCGTCAGGTCCGGCCAGCGGTTGAAATCCCGGCTGAAACGGGTGATCGGGATGACGATCTGGTTGTCCAGGTTGAAGCCGGTGAAGAAGCTGCCCTGCTTCTCCATGATGCCCACGACCTCCAGGTTCACGTCGTTCAGCTTCACCTTGCCCCCGATGGCGCCGCCATAGGGGAAAAACTTCTCCGCCAAGTAGCTGCCCAGAACACAGACCGGGCGCCCGGACTGGACATCGGAAACCGTCAGCCAACGTCCCGAGGAAAGCCCCAAACCACGGACGACCAGGCTGTTCTCGTCATTGCCCTGGATCCAAACGCCGCGCGCCTGCTTCCGCCCGACGGAAACCGTGCCGCTGCCCTCCGATTCCACGCTGATCGCGGAGCACAGGGTGACCAGACGCTCCAAATCCTTGGCGTTTTGCAGTGTGAATTCGCGGCGATTCCGGGACAGCCGCCAGTCCGTTTCCCCGGTCATCCAGGAGAAGCGCTGGATGAACAGCGTGTCGGCGCTGATGCCGGCGAGGCTCTTCTTGAAGGCGGCGTTCAGGCCCGTGATGGCCGTGCCCATGAGCGTCACCGAGACGATGCCGATGACGATGCCGAGCGTGGTCAGGCCAGCGCGGAGCTTGTTCGCCCGGAGCGCGGCCCAGGCGATGATCACGGACTCCTTGAATTCGGAGAGGAGGGTCATAGGAGAATCACCGCCCGCCGAGTTCGGGCCAGAAGAAGACGACAAACACTCCACACGCAATCAAGAGCCCGCCGGCCACCTTAAATTCAACGTGCTTTCCCGGACGCCAGCTCGCGAACCACATCCCGCCTCCACAGAGCATCAAAATGACCCCCAAGCCCAGGCCAAAGGAAATCTCGGCAAGCTGGGCCTTCATACCGTTGCTAGCGCCTCCATCCGCTTCGCCGCTCGTGGATAAGGGTTCACCTCGTCCGCCGCGATCAGGCCGTCGCGGATGCGGATGATGCGGCGGGCGTGTTGCGCCACTTCCTCCTCGTGGGTAACCACGATGATCGTGTTGCCCTTGCGGGAAAGTGTCTCGAACAGGCCAAGGATTTCCTCGCCGGTGCGCGAGTCGAGGTTACCCGTCGGTTCGTCGGCCAGGACGATGCTGGGGTTGTTCACCAGCGCCCGGGCCACCGCCACGCGCTGGCGTTGGCCGCCGGAAAGTTCGTTCGGCTTGTGATGCATGCGCTCCGCCAGACCGACGTTCGTCAGTGCCTTGATCGCCTGCTCACGCCGGTCGTCGGAAGTAATGCCCGCGTAGATCAGCGGGAGCTCAACGTTGTGGAGCGAATCCGACCGCGGCAGCAGGTTGAAGCTCTGGAAGACGAAACCGATCTCGCGGTTGCGGATCTCGGCGAGTTCGTTGTCGTCCATGTGGGCGACGTTGACGCCGTTCAGCTCGTAGTAGCCGCTGCTGGGCGAATCCAGGCAGCCCAGCAGGTTCATGAGCGTGGACTTGCCCGAACCGGACGGCCCCATGATGGCGATGTATTCGCCGCGCTCGATGGACAGCGACACCCCGCGCAACGCGTGGACCGTTTCCGTGCCCATCACGTAGCGGCGGGTCAGGTCGTGGATTTGAATGAGGGGCATCGGAAGGCGCCAAGGTTCAATGACCAGTTCCCAATTCCCGGCCGGCTACTTCTTCTCCTCCGGTTTCGCGTCCTTCTTGGTGTTGTCCACCTTGGCCAGCTTCTCGTCCTCCAGTTCGCGGGCGATCGCCTTGTAGCTGCCGGTGACGATCTCCTGCCCTTCGGCGATGCCTTCGAGGATTTCGTAGTAGGCCTCGTCACTGATACCGCGCTTCACCGGGATCGTCTTCGCCTTGTCGCCCTCAACCGTGAACACGACATCAATCGGCTTCGGCCCGGACTTGTCCTTCTTCTTCGTGAGGTCAGAAAGCTCCTGGTCCAGATCCTTGTCTTCCGCGCTCACCATGGCGGATTTCTTCTCGTCCTTCTTCGCACCCTTGGGCAGTCGGGTGGTCACCGACTGGATCGGCACCGTGAGAACGTTGGTCCGGTAGCGGGTCTCGATCTCGGCGGTCGTGCTCATGCCGGGCAGGAAGCGGTCCTTGTCGGTGATGCGGATACGCACCTCGAA
>JBIIUN010000331.1:0-5877 GCA_044339945.1 Kapaibacterium sp. (SeqCode) | reverse complement strand
CGGGACGCTTCAACCCGGACAGGTTACCTTCAACAAGCTTGGGCCATGGTCGATCAACATCAACGAAACCCCGGAGGAACGCGGGTTCCGCGGTTACGTCTTTGGCAGCTTTGACGGCACGACCAACGCCCCCATCGTCTTCCCTCAGGGGGTAGATGCCTTTGAACTCGAACGACGCCTCTACGGCAGCAACTAGACCGCTGGGAAAAAAAGGTCACAATGAAGTCCAGTCTCTTTTACCTGTTCCTCCTCGCCTGCCTGTCAAGATTGTTGGCGGGACCACAACCGTCGGTGGTAACCGATGGGCCCTTGGCAATTGCGCCGCAGATCAATGCGTTGGTTTGGACCAATCGCGGAACCTTGTCGGTCAGCAATCTCGTCGTTTTCGAAACCCAGAACACGATCCGCTACGTCAATCTGGGTGAGCTCACGTCCTACCCGGGATTCCGGTTTGAAACCATCGATGACTCCGGATTCCGGCGATCCGCGGCCGACTTCATTAATCGTGGTATCCTCAGCGCTGATGAGCTGGAGTTAACCTTCAACTTGGCATTTCCCGATGCTGGCGATCAGACCCACCCCGTGTATGGGGGGCACATTTCGATTTGGGCAACCAACATTGTCAATCGAGGGACAATCTCTGGCGCCTACGGCGGAGAAATTCGGTTGGTAGGCAATAATGTTGACCTTCAGCGGAGCGGCGTCGGCAACACCGCATTGAACTACAGTTCCTACGAAAACTTCGACGTTTTTGGCTCCTTTTGGGGCAACGGATCCACGTTTCCCCTACCGGCCACAATCGCCATCACCCGGACCGAGTATTTTCCCGAAATTGGTGTTGAAGATGTCTGGTGGCATTACGCCGACATGCGGGTGAATTACTCTGGGTCACTCGGTTACGAGTTGGGTGTCGAAGAAACTCCGTATGGCCCCGCACCGACGGCGGGAGTCGTTACGCCATTGTTCAATGTCACCACTGAATTCATGGCTGCAGGAGATGAACTTCGACTAAACCTACCCCAGAGCATTAAGTTCACTCCAGAGGGCAGGTTTGACGCTCACTTCCGAGTGTTTTGTTGGACGAACCAAAACAACCTCACCAACAAGGTGGTCGAAGTAGCATTTGTGAGGGTGCCGGACACCAATGTGTGGGTGGATGTCAGTTGGATTCCCGGCCCAAACGCACCGGATAATCCCCAGATGATTGCATTGGTCCGGATGTCCACATTTGGGACCAATGCGATCACGCTCCAGGCGGAGACCAACTCGCTGATCGTGGTGGATAGTTTTGCGGCTGACCCCTCAACGCAGTTGCTCAACAACGTCGACTACGAACGGCGGTTTCAGCCGACCAACATCTTCATGGTCCGTGGGTTCAACGAGGTTGTAACCCGACCTCTGGGGGTTGGAACCAATGCGGACTTTTTCCCGGAGATATTCACGCAATGGATTGATGATCTCAACGGGTTTGCCTTCCCAGGCGTTACCATGACCAATGGTTCTTTGGTAGGAGCGACGACGAACGGATACGCCACGTATGCGGCCCGGGTTGACTCATTGCCTTCCAAGGTTCCGGTGGGCCTCGATGCTTCTTCCCCCTTCGACATTTTCAGCGGCAGCTTCTTTTTCGGTCCTCCGTCCGTGGCATTGCCACAGGCATCTTTCACAAACTTCGCCGGCCGCGTCGCAATCGATGCCAAGAACCTGAACCTGAACCGAGCCCGGCTGCAGGCCCGCGGGGTGTTGTCCATCCGCACGGACGACTTGGTAGACTCACGCAATGCCGCCTTGGAAGCCCCGATCATCAGTCTGGATCTCAATTCAACCAACCCGATCGTGGTGCGTAATTTCATTAAGGGTCGGATATCGCGGCTGGGCGGAGAAGTCGCCGTCTTGAGTCAGTCCTTCAGCAACTTTTTTGTGGCCACCAACGCCGCGGTGGGCGGCGGAACGGCGATTGATACGGACGGCGATGGAACACCTGACAGCTGCGACACTGACGGTGACGGGGTGGCCGATGCTCCGGGCGATTGTCCGACCGACACAGGTGGCGGCGACACCAACTTCAATGCGTTTTATCACGTCACCGTGGTGGATACGACCCTCCGGGCAGTCCAAGACCAGTTCCTCGACAAGCTCATCGTGCGGTCGAAGGAAGTTACCTTGGCCGACAACGCCAATGTTCAGCAACAGTTCCTGATCCTCAGCGAAAAGATCACGGTCGAGGGGGCGGTGGTGGCGCAACAGGAGGCTGCCAACTTCTCCAAGGCAAACTTCCCTAACGTCAAGGAGCTGACGGTCAGCGGCCCCGGCGGTTCGATCCAGTTTCCCGGGTTGGCGGACGTGGGTTCCGACCGAGTTGGAGGAATCGCCAAGCTGGTGAATTCCGGACAGATCGTCGCATCTTCCCTCAACGTCCAAGCAAGCGAGATTCAGTCGGCCGGTTCTTTCTCAGGTTTCGGGGGCCAACTTACGGTGAATGCGGATACCCTGACTTCGACGGCGGCCAGCCAGCTGAGCGGTCGGTTCGAGGTGAATTTGGCTGGCAAAGACCTGCAGCTCGCTGGGCAGGTCACCGGTGGCTACATCAATGTGGCCGCCCAATCCAGTTTGAAGGACGGCGGTCCCGGACTCGGAGTTACCAATGTTTCCCGATTCGGCACCTCGGTGACGGTGCTGCCGGCTACCTCGGATCTGCTTAACTCGACAGTCCGAACGGTTGTGCCGGCGGTCGGCGAGGCGGAGCACGTGTGGGCGGGCAAGGATCTCGGAGCCACCGAGGCCGGATTCCGTAACAATCTGGCGATTGGCACGCTCAGTCTCGATGCTGGAAATCTCAGCACTCTGACCTTCCGCGGCGCCACCGGGAACAACGCTCTCTATTGCCGGCTGTTGGAACTGTCGGATGCGGTCGTCGGCGCCCTGGAAGACACGCTGAACGTGGAGTCCTCGCTGACCATCTACTACTCCGCTACCAGCCCGAATATTGATCCGGCGGTGTTGGACGGTTTCGTCACGCTTGGCGGTGGAAAGCTGGTCTACGTTCCCGCGATCAGTGGCGACGCGGTTACGCCCAAGATTGCCGTCTCTGCGGATGGAAGTGCCCTGGAAATTTCGTGGGTCGGAAAACCTGGCGCCTCCTACGACATCGAGGCCCGTTCGGTGAACGGGACGGCTTGGTCCAAACTCGGAAGCATCGGGAATTCCGGAAGTGCGCCAGCAACCCTGAAGCATTCCGAGAAATTAATCTCCACTCCGGGAGGCGTCCTCTACCGCATTGTCTCCCGCTAAGCGCCGGACGTCGTCACTACTGGCCTTCCATTCATCCGGCCCCGAAAGGGCCGGATGCTTTGTTTGGACGGACTCCGGGCCAGCACGCGGGTCAAATCGCCATTAAGCAGAATCTATGCAGCCAACGAATGACCTGCGGGTCGTCAGCAGCCGAAGTCTGAATTCGCCCGCTTCCATCAAACGGGAACTCCCGATGGATGAGGGAGCAAATCAGACGGTGGTTTCCGGCCGGGACACGGTGCAGCGAATCCTGCGCCGGGAAGAACAGCGGTTGCTGGTCATCACGGGGCCGTGCTCGATCCATGATCCGAAGAGCGCTTTGGAATACGCCCAACGCCTGCTCGCCTTACGGCCGCAGGTGGAGGACGAGCTTTTCCTCGTCATGCGGGTCTACTTTGAAAAGCCTCGCACCACCGTCGGGTGGAAAGGGCTGATCAACGACCCGCATCTCGACGGCAGTTATGAGGTCGATTCCGGGATCCGTGCGGCCCGTCGCCTCCTGCTGGACATCAATTGTTTGGGCATGCCGGCGGCCTCCGAGTTTCTCGACCCCATCGTGCCCCAATTCATTGCCGATCTTGTCACCTGGGCCGCCATCGGCGCACGGACCACGGAGAGCCAGACGCACCGGGAAATGGCCAGCGGGCTGTCCATGCCCGTAGGATTCAAGAACGGGACCGACGGTTCCCTCCAGATCGCCATCGATGCGATGCTGTCTGCCAAACATCCCCACCACTTTCTGGGCATTGACCAGAACGGGGCCGTGTCGGTGGTGCGCACCACCGGCAACACGGACGGGCACGTGGTTCTGCGCGGCGGGCGGGCCCGGACCAACTACGATGCGGCCAGCATTGCCGACGCCGGCGCGCAGCTTCGCAAGGCCGGCTTGCCGGATGGCCTCATGGTGGACTGCTCGCACGCCAATTCGAGCAAGCAGCACGCAAAGCAAGAGGAGGTCTGGCAGGACCTGATCACGCAGCGGATCGCCGGCACGGATCCGTTGATTGGTGTCATGCTGGAGAGTCACCTGCACGAGGGCAATCAACCCATCCCCAAGAACTTGGCCGACCTGAAGTATGGCGTGTCCCTGACCGATGCCTGCCTCAGTTGGGAAGCCACCGAACGCATGCTTCTGGACGGGGCCCGGCGCCTGCGGGAAGCCCGCTCCACGGCGCGTTAGCCCGGCCGTCAAGCCGGGGGGCTGATTTTCCGCACCGTTGTGCAAGGTCGCCCATCGCCCGGAAGCGGGCGGAGACCATGGTGCTGGACGGTCTCTCTCCGATAAGAAGGAAGTATTCGGCGGGCCGGTCCGAATCGGTGAAGGTCTGTTTCCACGGAAACACCTTTCGCCGGTGGCATTTGCGGGGCGGCTCCTAGCCTTGCGGGCAACCAATGGCCCTTGAGTCCAAGCGGCTGTTCCATCTGGAAGTCCTGCGCCAGCAGGTCCGCGTGTTCAGGTTGGCGGCGAGGAATGCGTAGGGAGGATCTGATCCGTTCGAATCCGGACGATGTTTCGGTCGGGGTGGACCGGACGGAAGGAACCGCCGGTCAAAAATAGGATGCGCCGGGCTAAACCTAACCCAACCGTCTCCCCGGCCGGGACGTAAAGGGGGCGCCTGTCCGGACCACGTTTTCAAAGACGAATTGCAATATGAACGATGTCATTCCGCCGAATGAGGACGACAGCTTCCAAACCCAATTCTGGGTGAAGCGTTGGGAACGCGAGAAGTTGCCGTGGGACTTGGGCCGTGTGCCGCCCGACCTAACCAAGTTTCTGGCACAGACGGAGTCGGCTCGGCCGCGCGTGCTTATTCCCGGCTGCGGTTCGGGGTATGAAGTCCAGGCGTTTCACCAGGCCGGCTACGAGGTCGAAGCGATTGATTTCTCGGGACCGGCCGTGGCGCGCGCGCGAAGTGCTCGGGCCGCTCGGCGACCGCGTCATTCACGGAAATCTCTTCAAGCACGATTTCCGCGGGAAGCGCTACGGATTGATCTATGAACGCGGCTTTCTCTGCTCGTTCGCGCCGTCACATTGGCCGGACTACGCGGCGCGTATGGCGGAGCTGCTGCTGCCGGGCGGGCGGTTGGTAGGGTTGTTCCTCTATGGGCAGGAACCGGAGCCGCCGCCCTATCCGCTGACCGACGAGACGGCGGCGGCGCTGCTGGGAAACTCCTTCCGGCTGGTCAAATCGGAAGAGGCGGCGGCGGACACGGTGCCGGTGTATCGCGGGTTGGAGCGCTGGCAGGAATGGGAGAAACTCGGCTGACACCGGGCCGAGCGAAATCATCGGTTCAATCCTACGGTCGGTGAAAGTGGACGCTCTGCCGCGCCTCCGGCGCTGGACGGCCGCCGGCCCGCGGGTTTCGGTCTTGTCTCGCCGCCAGCCGATACCCGGCGAGACGCTCCGAAAACCGGCAGGCTGGAAGCTCATCTGTAGAAACCGTGCGCCGCGACCGAATCGGCGGTCGATTCGGACTCCCTCTCCTCCGGGCGGAGCCGGAGGATAGGGTAGGGGAGAGGATCCACCGCAGACATGCCGATGCTTTCCACCCGGCAGCTGGAAGCCTTCGCTCCGATGCTCGGCG
>JBIIUN010000330.1:0-5883 GCA_044339945.1 Kapaibacterium sp. (SeqCode) | reverse complement strand
CTTCATTTATGCGCAAAACCATTCTGACCGTTGCCGGCCTGGCCCTGTTGTCCGCCGGAATCGTTTCCCTCCACGCGGCCGAAAAGCCCAAGCACACGATCAAGGAGATCATGGAGCAGGGCTTCAAGGGCAAGATGTCGCCCGCCGCCCGCGTCGGCAAAGGCGAGGGCACAAAGGATGACTTCAAGCTGCTCGCCGAACTCACCCACGACCTGCCGTTGAACACCCCGGAGATGGGCGACGCTGCCGCCTGGAAGACCAAGGCCACCGCCCTCGCCGCCGCCGGCAAGGCGCTGGCTGCGGGCAAGGCCGGGGCGCTGGAGCAGTGGAAGGAAGCCGCCAACTGCAAGGCGTGCCACACCGACCACAAGCCGGAAAAGAAGTAGTCGGTTCGTTTTGGTCTCGAAACGGACGCGCCGGTGAACCCGGACGCGTCCGTTTCCTTTTCCACCGTTCGCCGGCGGGTAGCTTACTCCGTGATGATCGTGTCGCCGTGTTCGTAGGCGGGCGCACAGCAGCAGAGGAGGCGCAGGGGTTCCGCGCCGGTGTTCCACAGCTTGTGCCGTTGGCCCGGCGGGATCGCGATGGCATCGCCCACCGCGACTTCGCGCAGCTCGGTGCCGATCCGCATCCGGCCGGAGCCGTGGGTGATGTAGTAAATCTCCTCGGACTTCGCGTGGTAATGCTCGTCCGTGGATTGACCCGGTTGCAGCCGCGCCTCGGCGAGGGACTGGTTGCGGAGCGCCGAATTGCGGTGGGACAGCAGCTCCCGGATTTCGGACCCGTCCTTGGTCGTGAACGGTGGTTGCGCGTCGAGGTTGAAGACTTCCATGGCGCAGACCTTGGCGGCGGTCCCCTCGCTGGCAAGTCCGCGCTCGCAAGTCGGTGGCGGACCCCTCCGCTTCGGGATTGTTTCGGAACCGCGGGCTCCGCAGGCTGGGCCCACACCATGAAGCCGAATCTCCTCGCCGCTGTGGGCTTGGCCGCCGCGTTGAACGCCGGGGCCGCCGAGTTGCCCCAGCCCAAGTTCCGCGCCGTGAACGTGGATACCAACATCGCCATCGGCTACGGCCTGGCGGTCGCGGACATCGATGGCGACCAACGTCCGGACATCGTGCTCTGCGACAAGAACCAGATCGCCTGGTATCGGAATCCCGGTTGGGAGAAGTCCGTCGTCGCGGAAAAGCTCACCGAACTCGACCACGTCTGCGTGGCGGCGGCCGACGTGGACGGCGACGGCAAGGCCGAGATCGCGGTCGGCGCCGGCTGGAATCCGGGCGACACGCAGAATTCCGGGGCGCTGTTTTTCCTGAAACCGCCGGCCGACCGGACCCAGCGTTGGACGCCGGTGAAACTTGCCCACGAGCCCACGATGCATCGCATTCGCTGGGTGAAGGATTGGCAGGGCCGGATGACCTTGATCAGTGCCCCGCTGCACGGGCGCGGCAATGATGCCGGCAAGGGCACCGGTGCGGGCGTGAAGCTCCAGCGGTATCGCCCGCCGGAGAAGCTGGAGGGCGAATGGGAGGTGGAGACGCTGAACGACCAGCTCCACAAGACGCACAATTTTGACTTCGTCCAGTGGGACGACGACGCGACGCCGGAGATCGCGGTCGCCGCCAAGGAAGGCGTGTTTGTGCTCAACTGGTCACGCGAACAGGGCGGCTACGTTTCGGAGCAGATTGGCTCCGACGAGAATGGCGGCTGCGGGGAAGTCCGGGGCGGCAGCCTGGGCGGCGGGCGGAAGTTCCTCTGCGCGGTTTCCCCGATGCACGGCAACCAGTTGGCCCTGTTCACTCCCGCACCCAACGGAGCCAAGCCCTGGACCCGCACGGTGCTCGACGACTCCCTGATTGACGGACACGCCCTGGCCTGCGGGGACTTGCTCGGCATCGGCCGGGACCAAATCGTGGTGGGCTGGCGCGCCATGGGCCGGCCGCGCTCCGTGAAGGTCGGCTTGAAGCTCCTGACGCCGATGGATGCCGAGGGCAAAGAGTGGCGGACGACCTTGCTCGATGACGACACGATGGCCTGCGAGGACCTTCAACTGGCGGACTTCAACGGCGATGGGAAACTGGACATCGTGGCCGCCGGCCGGGGGACGCGGAACGTGAAGGTCTGGCTGAACGAACGCTGAAACCGCGCCCGCGGCCCCCTTCGCCATGTGGAAAGTCTACGCCTACGCCGGCTGCGATACCTGTCGCCGGGCACTGAAGCACCTGGCCGCCCGCGGAATTGCCCACGAGGTCATCGCCATTCGTGAGACGCCGCCCAGCCGGGCCGAACTCCGGCGCATGCTGGACCACCTGGCGGGCGACCTGCGCCGACTCTTCAACACGTCGGGTCAGGATTACCGCGCGCTGGGACTCGGCGCGAAGCTCCAGGACCTTTCGACGGACGAGGCCCTCGGCCTACTGGCCGGGAACGGAAACTTGGTGAAGCGGCCGTTCGTGCTGACACCGACGGGAGGAACGGTGGGGTTTGACCCTGAAGAGTGGGACGAGCTGGCCAAGCGGTGATCCGTCCGTAGACGTCCGCCTCGGATTTGCCGGCGGGAATTCCAATTGTCGCCGGATCGCCGCTCCGTAGCCTTCGGCCCGTGTTTCCGCCCGGAAAATTTCGCCCCGCTCCCTGACGATGCGCACCTACGACTGTCCCCAATGCGGTGCGGCGGTGCCGTTCCAGGCGTCGGTGACGGTGTTCGCCACCTGCGGCTTCTGCCGGTCCATGGTGGTGCGGCGGGACGCGCAGGTGGAGTTGATGGGGCAGCAGGCCGAGTTGCCGCCCGACCTTTCCCCGCTGCAGTTGGGCACCCGCGGCGAATTCGACGGCCGATCCTTCCAGCTCATTGGCCGGGTTCGGCTGACCTATCCCGAGGGGGCGTGGACGGAATGGTGCGCCGACTTCGGCGATGATCGCTGGGGTTGGGTCGCCGAGGCGCAGGGCTTTTTCTACGTCAGCTTCGAAGTGCCGGTGCCGGACGATTTCCCCGGGGCGTTCGAGCTCGCAGCGGCTCAGGCCACCCCGGCGGATCGTCCTCGCCTGATGAACTTCGGCCTGGCCGTGGGTCGGGAGCAATTGCCGGTCGATCGTTGCCTGGTGATTGGCGGGGCCAGTTATCGGGTCCGCGACCGGAAGCTGACCACGGTCCAAGCGGCGGAAGGGGAACTGACGTTCACCGCGGTGCCGGGGCGCACCGCCATCAGTGCCGACCTGGCCGGGGAGGACGCCCACTTCGCCAATGCCGAGTATTCCGACGCCGGCATCCGGCTGTTTGTCGGCCGCTGTTGCCGGTTCGAGGAACTGAAGTTCACCGCGCTGCGCGCCGTGCCCGGGTGGACCGGGGAAGCGGAAACGGTCCGGCAGCAGACGCACGCGCTCAACTGCCCGACGTGCGGTGCGGCCGTCGTGTTGCGGGCGGCCGGGCAGACGTTGGCCGCGGTGTGCGGGAGTTGCGCGAGCATCATCGACGCGGCGAACCCGCAGTTGCAGCTGATCCAGGAGGCTGACCGGTCCCAGACCATCCAGCCGCTGATTCCCCTTGGCACCCGGGGGCAGTGGCGCGGCACCGAGTGGGAGTGCATCGGTTTCCAGCGGCGCCGGGACAACTACGGCGAGTCGTGGTCGGAATACCTGCTTTTCAACCCGTTTGCCGGATTCCGCTGGTTGGTGACGTATCAGGGCCATTGGTCGTTCGTGGAAACCTTGCCCGGCCCGCCCCGCGAGGTTGATGGCGAACCGGTAGTTCGTGGCATCCCGCACCGGTTGTTTGCGGTCGCCCAGGCGGAGGTGACCTATGTCCTCGGTGAGTTCTATTGGCGGGTGCGGCGGCGGGAACGGACCCTGCTCCGGGACTTCACTGCGCCGCCGACCGTCGTTTCCGAGGAACGTTATCCGGACTTGGCCGAGACCACCTGGTCCGCCGGCGAATACGTGACCGCGGAAGAAGTCCAGGCCGCCTTCCGGCTGACCGAACCGCTGCCGGAACGGCAAGGGCCGTATCTCAATGAGCCGAACCCGCACCGGGAAAAGGGGCGCACGCTGCGGTGGCTGCTGCCGTTGCTGGCGGGCATCTTCGTGGTGTTGGAACTGCTGGCCGCGGCGGGCCACGCGCGCGAGACCGTGCTCGACACCACGTTCACCTACCGGCCGGGAGACACGAACCGGACCCAGCTGACGCCGGTGTTTGAGCTCAAGGGCAGCCGGCGGCAGGCGCTGGAGTTCGTGCTGGAGGCGCCGGTGGACAATCAGTGGTTCGAGGTCGGCTGCGACCTGATCCAGGCCGACACCCAGGAAGTCCGGGAGGCTTCCGTGGGGGTCGAGTTTTATCATGGCTACGACGGCGGCTACTGGAGCGAGGGCAGCACGCGCGGCGATTCCCTGCTCCCGGCGGTGAAGCCGGGCCGGTATTACCTCGCGGTCGAGCCGGAGGCCGATCCGGGGGTAGGCGAGATCAGCTATCGGCTCGCGGTCGTGCGCGACGTGACGGTCTGGTCCAACTTCTGGCTGGGCCTGGTGTTGCTGCTGGCCTATCCGCTGTTCCGCTGGGCCCGCGAGCACGCCTTTGAACGCCGCCGCTGGAGCCAGAGTGATTTCTCGCCGTATGCCTCCGCCGGCGGCGGAGACGACGACGCGACTTCCGACGACGATTGAACCATGAAAGTGCGCACCCCCTTCTACCTCATGTTCGGCGGCAGCCTGTGCGTGCTGCTGGCCGTGGCCAATTTCAACGGCTGGAGCCTGCTCCAGACCCTCGGCACCGGCCGTTTTGCGCCGTCCGCCCCCGCAACCCGTCACAAATGATCCCATGAACTGGTCCGTTCTCCTCAACAACCTCGTCACCTCGGTGGTTTTCTCGGCGGCCGGCCTGGCCGTGTTTGTCCTGGGGTTTGTCGTGCTCGACAAACTCACGCCCTACAACCTCTGGCAGGAGCTGATCGAGAAGAAGAACACCGCCCTCGCCCTGGTCGTCGGCTTCGCCTGCCTGGGCGTGGCGCTGATCATCGCCGCCTGCCTGCACGGCTAGTCCGCCGCCCGCATGACCGACCGCGCCACCCGCTTCCTGCTGCTCGCCAGCGTCTTTGTCATCGCGACCTGCGGGCTCATCTACGAGCTGATCGCCGGCACGCTGGCCAGCTATCTGTTGGGCGATTCGGTGACGCAGTTCTCGACGATCATCGGGGCGTATCTCTTCGCCATGGGGATCGGCTCCTGGCTGTCGAAGTTCGTGACCCGGCACGAGACGCGGGTGTTCGTGCAGGCGCAGTTCCTGATCGGCCTCCTCGGTGGCAGCTCGGCGGCGTTGCTGTTCCTGCTGTTTCCCCACGTCGCGTCCTTCCGGGTGCCGCTCTACGGGCTGGTCGGCCTGGTGGGAATGCTGGTCGGCCTGGAGATTCCGTTGCTGTTGCGCCTGCTGAAGGACCGGCTGGAATTCCGTGACTTGGTCGCCCGGGTCTTCACCTACGATTACATCGGCGCCTTGCTCGCCTCGCTGCTGTTCCCGCTGGTGCTGGTCCCGCACCTGGGCCTGGTGCGTTCCGGCTTCTTCTTCGGCATGCTCAACGTCGCGGTCGGCGTGGCCACGTTGCATCTACTGGTGCCCCAATCCCAGTGGAAGCGGCTGAATCTGCTGGGCGGAATCCTCCTTTTCCTCGGCCTCTTGGCGGGCTTCCTCGCGTCCGAACGCCTGATGACTTGGTCCGAACGGACGGCGTTTCCGGACCCGGTCATCTACGCGCGTTCGACGCCGTATCAGCGCTTGGTCCTGACCCGCGCGGGCAACGACCTGCGCCTGCACCTGAACGGCAACCTGCAATTCAGTTCCCGGGACGAATACCGTTATCACGAAGCGTTGGTCCACCCCGGGCTGGCGCGGTTGGCCGG
>JBIIUN010000329.1:0-5899 GCA_044339945.1 Kapaibacterium sp. (SeqCode) | reverse complement strand
AGAACGATTGCGCGCTTAGCTAAGCGGCTGTGTGTAATCGATCTGTGTTCCATCAATAGTTCAGTGTCATGGCAAAATCGGATTACCTTTGTGGCTTCCGGAACCGGGCTGGTGAAGCAATCATTATTGGTAATCGTGAGCAACTCGCCGAGCGCATTGCGAACGGTGAAATCGGAGATTGCGACGAGCTGTTTGACCCGGTTACGGAGCAGTTGATTTTTGCTCGAGATTTTGTCCCTTACGCCAAATTAATCACGCTAAGGCGCAGGATTTCATTCCTGGACAGGCGCGTCGCAAGCTCAGTGATTTTCACTATTGGAGTAATTTCGCTATGGGTGGGAATGACCAACTTCAAGCTCGTTCACGAAGAGTTACTGCCCAAACTGTTGATGGCGGGCATACCGCTCTCCTTCGGATATCTTGCTTTGGTCATTCGATCCTCGTATCGAGAACTAGGACAGGGACCGTGGTGTTGGAGGTTTTTTCGCCATGCCATCTTGAGTGCCCTCGGGTTTCCTGTGTTCTTCGCTGGCGTTGTTTTAGTGGCAAATGGAGTGTTTGACCGTGAAGATTCACAACAAGTGAGCGCTGAAGTGCTTCGTTTGGGACACTCAACAACTTCAAGAAAGGCACGAAGCTCTGAATCGTTTACTGCTGTAGTTCGGTCGTGGCGTAACGGTGTGGACGAAGTCCGAATTTCGGGCTCTGGCTCAGAGTTTCGCAGGATTCGTGTCGGCGAAACGGTTACCTTCACCGTTCATTCAGGTTGGTTTGGACTGGAATGGATTGAGTAAATTGGCCGGCCCAGCTGTTTCTGATCTAAGTGCGATCTGAGTCGGATCGGTATCGAAGGTTGCGCGAATCACTTACAACAGTTGTGGAGGCAGACCACATGCGGATTACCATAACGTCGAGTAACCGATTTAGGGTTCCTCGCCAGCAGCTAGAAAGCCTGGACGCCGACGCCGACGCCAGAAGGCGGGGCGCTTGTTGATTATTGAGCGGAAGCAAGAAGGCTTCTGCGACCTCCAGATCGCAGTAAGCCTGCCGCGTGAGGAAATAACCGCTCATGAAGCCGACAAACGCCGCCGGGCACGCTCAACCAATTCCGCCATCGCGACCGGACCATTGAGCAGCTCTCCACGCTCGGCCTGATCCCAGCCCACCGCGATGTCCGCCCGTAGGTTTTCCAATCCGCGCTCCCGTTCATCGCGGGCCGCCAGCAACTTGAGCGCCTCGGCCGCCAGATGTTCAGGGCTGGCGTAACAGCCCTCCCGGACCTTGTCGGCAACCCAACGCTCCTGCTCTCCGGCCAGCTTGATCGTCATGGAACCAAGCTAACCCGGCGGGAATGACCGTCGAGTCCGGAATCCCGGCACCCACCATCCGCGTTCGCCGATGCTGCGAGTTCGATTCGGTCACACATCACATCGGACTTCGTCCTGATCCCCCGGTTTCCCGCCCACCTTATCCGAGGTGCCCGCGCATCTGCTTCAGCATGGTGGGAACGCGCTGGTAGGGATCGTCGGCGAGCTCGTATTCGAGCACGACCCAGCCCTGGTAGTTGGCGTCGCGTAGCAGCTTGAACGTGCGCTGGTAGTCGGCGTCCTCGGTCTTGCCGCCCTTGGGCGTCACCTTGCCCTTGAACTGGACGTTCACCGCCCAGAGCGCGCACCGGGCGAGGTCGGCATACGGGTCGGCCGTGTGGAAGTTGCCGGTGTCGAGGTTGATGCCCACCCAAGGCGATTTCACGGTGCGGACGATGTCGAGGAGGTCCGCCGCTTCGGCCACGATGCCGCCGTGGTTCTCGATGCCGAGGAAGATGCCATGACGGCCCGCCACCTCGGCGCATTCCTCCAGCGCGGCGATGCAATGGCGCTTGGACTCGGCGAGCGGCTGGCCGTGCGCGTTGCCGGCAAACACGCGGATGTGCGGTGCGCCCATGATGGCCGCCTTAACGATCCAGGCCTTCACGGACGCGATCTGGCGGTCGCGTTCGGCGCCGGGCGGATGCCCGAAGTCATTGCCCACGGCCGTGCCGCTGACGGTGACGCCCCGCAGGTGGGCGTGGCGGCGGACGCGGGCGAGGTAGTCGTCGGTGACGTCGGGCGGGAAATAGTAGCTGGTCAGCTCCGCGCCGTCGCAGCCGTGTTCCGCGCAGAAGTCGATGAACTTGAACATGTCCATGCCGGCGAGGAAGGCGTTCCCGCCCTTGCGGCCGTCGTCGCGGAACGAGTAGGCGGCGAGCGAAAGGCGCAGGCGCGGCTGGCCGGTCCGGGCAAAGGCCTCGCCGGCTTGGACGGCACCCGAAACGGCGGTCAGGGCGCCGCCGAGGAGCAGCCGTTGGCCGAAGGCGCGGCGCGAAAGGGAATGCATGGGCAAAGGCTATGCGCCGCGGGACGGCCGGGGCAAGGCACGGTTCCGGCTGTGGCAAAGTGGCGCCGGCGTCCCGCCGGGAGTCCGTGACCAATCGCGTGGGCGCAGGCGGAGCGGCCACTCCGCCCCGCCGCGGCCCGGGTTTGGCTCAGAGCTCCTTCACCCGGAGGCGGCGGTATTCCATCTGGCCGAGGTCGCCTTCGAGGCCGATGGGACCGGTGGCGGGCACCTTGAAGGCCGCTTCCAGCAGTTCGCCATTACAGGTGCAGCGGGCAGTGCCGCCCTTCACCTCGACGACCAGTTCGTTCCAGTCCTGCGCCTTGTAGTTCTGGAGCTGCTTGTAGGGGCCGGCGAGCGGGTAATCGCGGCATTGGAGTTGGTTGCCGCGGATGAACACGCCGCTGTCGGCGTTGGGCGTGGCGCGGAATTCGAGCTTCAGGATGAAGTCCCGCGGAAACTCCCGGTGGGTCCAGAGCTGCTGGATGCGCCGGCCCTCGGGCGGGTAGGTGACGACGATCCGCTGGCCGTGGGCGAGGTAGCGCCCGTCGGCGCTCCGGGCGAGGCCGTCGAAATTCTGCGGGCGGTCGTAGAAGGGCCACGGCGGGGCGTTGGGATCGGACTTCTGCCAGCCCTGCGCACCGCGACGGTCGGCCTCGGAGGTCACGCGATAACCCCAGCCGGTGAGGTCGCGGCCGTTGAAGAGGCTTTCGAAGCCGGGTTCCGGCCGGAAGGTGTCGGGCTCGCGTTCGAGGAAACCGAGCGTCGCCAGCAGCGGACGCAGCGCGGCGGCCCACTTGGCGTAGCCCGCGGCGTTGGGATGCAACAGATCGGGGAACTCCGCGGCCTTGGCGTCGCCCTGCGCGTCGGCGAAGAGCGGCCAGGTGTCGAGGATCGTGACGCGCGGATCGCCCTTCACCGCGGCGGCGTAGAGGGCGTTGATCTTCCGGATCTGGTCGGCCGGCCGGCTCTTGGTGGCGGAGCTGGGGAAGACTTGGTTGAGGATCACCGGCAGGTGCGGGTTGTGCCGCCAGAGTTCCGCGAGGAGCAGCTTCAGGTTGGCCGCGATGGTCTCGGGCGACGCCTTTTCCTCGAGGTCATTGGTGCCGATCAACAGAACGACGGCGGATGGCTGGAGCGCGAGCACGTCTTCCTTCAGCCGGATGAGCAAGCCGCGCGTGGTGTCGCCGCTGATGCCGCGGTTGGCGACCTTTAGCCCGGGAAAGGCGCCGCCGAGGTCGTCGCCCCAGCCTTGGGTGATGGAGTCGCCGAGGAACACGACGGCATGCCGGTCGCGTTCGACCCGGGCGGCCCAGCGGGTGCGTTTCTCCAGCCATAGCCGTTGGAACCAATCGTAGCGCCGGATCGGACCGGCGCCGGGCAGCCCGTCGTCGGTGGCGGGAATCCGGAGCGCGGCGGGGCCGGGCGACTGCGCCTGGGCGGCGGCCGCAAATAGGCTGGCGGCCAGGAGAATGCGGGAGAGGACGGGGAAATTCATGGGGCGCCGGAACGGTGCTTCATGTCGGGACCGCGCGCCAAGCTGCGAGTGAGGGGTAATCCAATGCCGGACGTATTCGGACATCGAGGTTGAAACACGGTCGCCTTGGCCGGCAGTTCGCACCGCAGCGCGGCCGCCCTACCTCGATGAAAAGATGCGCCTGCCACCCGCTGTCCGGACGAAATCTCTCTTGCCCCGCGGGGGATTGGTGGCAGTGCTTGCCGCGATGTATCCTTCGGCCCCCGCCCGTCCTTCGCCACTGCGCCAGACTGCCGCCTTGGCCGGGTGGGTGCTGCTTTGCTTCGGGGCGGCGGCCTCCGCGGCGTTTGGTTCCCCGGGCCAGTGGTATGCGGAACTCAACAAGCCCGCGTGGAACCCACCCGGCTGGATCTTCGGGCCGGTGTGGTCCGCGCTCTACCTCAGCATGGCCGTCGCCGCGTGGCTGGTGTGGCGCGAAGGCGGCTGGCACCGTCAACGACGCGCGCTCGGCCTGTTCCTGGCGCAATGGGCGCTCAACTTCCTGTGGACCCCGCTATTCTTCGGCTTGCACCGGACCGGGCTCGCGTTCGCCGAAATCCTGCTCCTGTGGCTCGCGATTGCCGCCACCACCGCGGCCTTCTGGCGGATCCGCAAACCCGCCGGGGCGCTGCTGGTGCCCTACCTCGCGTGGGTCAGCTTCGCGGCGGTCTTGAACGGCGTGCTGTGGCGGATGAATCCGTGACGCCTACCCCTCACGGCCGGTGCTCAATCCGAACCAACTGCGTGTCTTTGTTGCCGACCCAGGCGGTGCCGTTTTCCAGCACGTAGAGGCAGCCGTCGGGTCCGATGGCCAGGTCGGTGGGGCGCATGAAGGTCATCTGCGGGCAGAAGCGCTCCATGTGCAGCGAACCGTCGGGCTTCTTCGCGATGCGGTTTTCGGCGTCGAGGTGAACGGCGATGATCCAGTTCCGCGACCACTCGTAGATGAACAGCGTGCGGTCGAACTCGCGCGGCAGCTTCGTCGGCGAGGCCAGCTTCTCGTCGAAGTAATACACCGGCCCCGCGCAGGCCGTGCGGCCGCCGTCCTTCACCACCGGGAAGCGGGTCGAGGCCGAATACGGATACCAGATGAACGCCGGTTGGGCGGGCGGCAGTTCCGTTGGGCCGGTGTTGTAGCGCGATTCGTTGAGCGGCTTGAGCGGGTCCCACGCCGCGCCGTTCGTGCGCGTGGCGAAATCGTGGCGCCGGTAGGGTTTGTTGTCTGCGATGATGATCGGCCAGCCGAAGTTGCCGGCGGCGCGGGCCTGATTGATTTCATCGAAGCCGGCCGGACCGCGGTTTTCGTTCGGACCACCGGCGTCGGGACCGACCTCGCCCCAGTAGAGGAAGCCGCTGCGGCGGTCCACGGCGATGCGCCAGGGGTTGCGATTACCCATCACGTAGATCTCCGGCCGCGTGTTCGGCGTGCCGGGCGGGAAAAGGTTGCCCTTCGGAATGGTCGCCGTGCCGTCCGGTTCGGGGTGCACGCGGAGAATTTTCCCGCGGAGGTCGTTGGCGTTGGCGGCGGACTTGAGGGCGTTCCAGGGACCGCGGCCATCGCGTTCGTCCACGGGCGTGAAACCGTCGGACTCGCCCGGATGCGTGTTGTCGCCCGTCGCGGCGTAGAGATTGCCGGCGGCATCGAAGTCCAGCGACCCGGCCGAATGGCAGCACTGTTCGCGCTGCGTGGGGATGCGCAGCAGCTCCTTGCGCGAAGACAGGTCGAGCGTGTCGCCCGTCACCTTGAAGCGGGACACGAGGTTGTCGCCCATCTTGCCCACGCCTTCGACCTGCCGCGTCGCCGGCTCGGAGTGAAACAGGTAAACCCAGCCGTTCTGCGCGAACTTCGGGTCGAGCGCGATGCCCAGCAGACCGTCCTCCAGTTCCTTGAACACCTCCAGCTTGCCGGCCACCACGGTCGCCTTGGTGTCCGGTTTCCAGATCTTCACGACACCCGCGCGCTCGATGCAGAACACCCGGCCATCCGGCGCGACGGCGATTTCCAGCGGA
>JBIIUN010000328.1:0-5921 GCA_044339945.1 Kapaibacterium sp. (SeqCode) | reverse complement strand
GACCGCCGTCCACCTGCGCGTGGCCGACGTGTTCGCCGTCGTTCCGCAGCTCGCCCACCAGCTGCGCCGCTTCGAGCTGATCATCGCCGACCCGCCCTATGGCGAGAAGAACCTGGGCCATCGCTCGAAGTCGCTCGCCCAACAGTTGCTCGACGAACCGAACCTCCATTCCCTGCTGGTTCCCGGCGGCCTCTTCGTGCTCGGCCACACCAAACGCGACACGCTGGAACTCGGCCCGCACTGGCAGGAGCGCAAGCAGCTCAAGCACGGCGACACGGTCATCCGGATGCTGGAAGCCGCGGTCAAGCCGGCCGCCCCGGCAACTCCCGCCTGACCCGGGAGCGCGACTCTCCGAGTCGCCAGTCGCTTCAGGCCCACCCGGGCGCTGCCCGAAATCCGCCCGGTGGACTCCCTCTCTTCCGCTCGGAGCGGAGGAGAGGGACGGGGAGAGGAGGCGCTACGCCCAGGTGGGTGCCCCTCTCCCCCACCCTCGCCCCGCTCGTGCCGCGCAGGGCGAGGGAGTCGCCCGGGGGCGGTGCCCAGATGCGCCCAGTCACTACCGCCTCCGAACGAACGTTGCCCAACGCGGCTCGGAGAGCCGCGCTCCCGCGATTGCGGCGCCGGGCTACTTCCCACCGGCGGGCAAGTCCGGCACCACGATCACATCGCCGTCGCGGAGCCAGAACGTGGCGGCGTCCATGGAATCCGAGCAGTCCAGTTGCCAGCGCAGCGGTTGCGGCGCAGCCGGACGTTCCACCCGGACTTGGCGCAGATCGGACGAAGTTCGCAGCAGACCCGGCTGGCTCAGTGCTCCCATGAGGCTGAATGGATTGACGCCCGGCGTGCTCCCGGAAGTCTCCGCGCCGACCGCAAGCTTCAGCGGCTTCGCCTCGCCCTTGATGGTGATGGTCACAGTGCGGGCCAGACACGATTGCCACAGCTTTTCCATGCCCGCCGGCGCCCCCTCGAACGCCGCCCCGACCGGATGGTCCCGCTCCGGCAGTTCCACCACATCACCCCATTCCAGCGCCACGTCGCGACTGCAATCGCCAACCGCAACCAGTGCCTCCACGTCGACCGGCAACTCCTGGCGTTCCAATCCCTGCTTGGCCGCCCGGTAAATCACCACCCGCCGCCAATCGGTGAACCCGAGCCCGGATTCCCTTGAGGCAAATCCATGACGGACGGGGACAAGTCGGGGCGCTGGTGCGATCCCCACCCCGCCCAAATCGCCGCCGTCGGCCGCGACATCAACGCCCCGGAAGGCCAGCGGCGCCGTCATCTCGCCACAATGGGTCGCGAGCAATTCCAGCAGGGTGAACCGGTTGGGATCGTTGGTAGCGCCGGAACGGAACACGGCCTGCACGTAGTTCGCCGATTTGCGTGCCACCTTGATGGCGCTGAAATCCGGCACGTCATCCCGCGCCCCCGCGGCCCGGAGCAATCGTTCGCTCTCGGCCAAGCTTTCCAAGGTGAGTTCTGCCGGACGTCCGTGGGTTCGGTAACGCTGGATGGCCTCCAGCGGGGTGTCACCGCCGCCAATGGGCCGGCGGTTCGGGTCCGCCCGGTAAGCCAGGAACAGTTGCACCCATTCCGGGCCGAGGTTGATGGCATGAACCAAAATGCGATCGGCATTCGGGTCAGCCCCCGCCGCCAGCAACGCCTCGGCGACCTCACGTTTCGATCCAGACTGCTCCGTGCCACCCCCAGCGCCGCCGACACCGGGCACAGACCTTGGAACGAACACCCCGGGAGCGGGCCGGGCTCCCGCCATGGCCGCGTTGAGCAACGGTCCCAACGCCGGATGGGGTTGGTTCGGGTTACCGCCGGCTTGCAACAGCCGTTTGACCGTTTCCAGCTGACCTGAATCCACGGCGAAACAGAGCGGACTGTAGCCCCTGCCGTTGGTCAGGTTGGGGTTCGCCTTCGCGTCCAGCAGCAGCCCTACAATCGCCAGGGCCGCCGAAGGCTTTTGCCCCGGGGACCACGCGCGGCCCTGTTGCTGCACCGCACGACTGACGGCGGCCAGCAGCACCGAATCGCCTTCCGCGTTTTGAGCATCCGGACTGAGGCCGTGTTTCAACAGCCACGAGACTGCCTCATCGTGGTCTGACTGGGCGGCGAGGTGCAGCAGAGTCTCCCCCCGACTGCCGGTCCAAACGAGCTGAGCCCCTTTGTTGGCTAGTTTTTCCAAGAAGCTGACCGGGGCAGAAAGTCCGATCACCAACGACATTGAACTCTGCCCCTTCCCTTCAGCACCCGGTTTGGCCCCGAGGTCAAGGAGTCGCCCAGCGGTGCCGAAATCCCGGAACGAGCAAGCCAGAAGCAGCGGCGACATGGGAGCCATTTGCGGGCTGGTCGCACCTGCCGGTTCATCCAACTTCGCACCGGCTGCCACAAGTTGCTCAATCAGCGCGACGCTCCTGCAGGCTACCGCCAATCCCAGAGGCGTCGCGTGCGCAACCTGGCCCTTGTCGGTTAAAATTGGGGTTCCCAGCTGGGTTTGCAGCGTCAGATTCGCACCGGCTGCAAGCAGTGCCTGCACCACCTGCCGGTGGCCGGCGGCAATCGCCATGTGCAGGGGCGTCTGCCCGTCGTTGGCCTGGGCATCCACCTTGGCCCCCGCTTTCAGCAGGAGTTCCACCATGCGTTTGTGTCCGGCCTTGGCCGCCAAATGCAGCGGCGTCCGGCCACCAGCGGGAACGTTGAGGTCCGCCTTCTGCGCCAACAGGAATTCGACGACCCGGGCCTGGTCCAGGCGCGCGGCCGTTTGCAACGGTGTTTCCAGCGGGTCGCCTTTGGGCGCGTTGATCAGGTCGGGACTGTTCGCCAGCATCCGCCGCAACCGTTCGATCTCGCGGGACTCTTCATCTGGCTCCGGGACAGCGGCAGTCGCAGGAGCCGGGAGCAGTTCGACCAATTCGGGCTGCCGTAACCCCGCCAGTTGCCGCTTCAGGGCCAGCACGTCGCGCTGCGCCTGGAGCAGTTCGGCCTGCGTGGCCGCGCCCTGGGAACCCTGGAGCCGGATCTCCGCCACCTGCGCTTCGGCCAGCCGGATTTCCTCGGCCAACAACTGAATCGCCTCGGACCGGCCCGCGCCGGCGGCTGGGGTGACACCCGAATCGTTCCGTTCCTGGGCGAGCTTCGCCTCCAGCAGGCGCACGACCCGACGTTGGGATTCCACTTCGGCCCCGAGCGCCTGCTCGCGGACCTCCAGCCCGCCCATGATGCTGGTTATCTCGCGTTCAAGCTGTTCATCCAGCTTGGCCAGCACCGCCTTGTTGCGGACGACTTCCGGATGCTGCGGACCAAAGTCGGGAGACAGCCCGGCCGCCGCGACTTCGGCCGAGTTGCGTTCTGCCCGCAGGCGCTGCAATTCGACGCTCGGATACCGGGCCGCCAGTGCGCCGGAAATCTCCCCGAGCGACGCCAGCGCCCGAGTCTGCCGGAGGAAGCCGGCCAATTCGGTCTGGTCGCGGCTCATGCGGGCGAGCGATTGCGAGGCTTGTTCCCACTGCGCTTCCAACAGTTGAACCCCGGCACCGCCCGCCGGCTTTTCCGGCAACCGGGCGGCAGCGAGGCTAGTGAGATTGGTCTGCTCGGAAAACTCGCGGACCAGGCGCCGGTAACCCGCCAGCGCCTCGTTGGTCTGCCCCAGCCGGCGTTGCGTCTCGGCGAGGCGGAACAGGGCCGTGGCGACCAGTTCGCGCTGGGCGTCGGCCTGGCGCAGCACCTCACCATAGGCCGCGGCGGCGGCCTTGAGGTCGCGTTGGGCTTCCTCGGCGAGCAGGCCGCGCTGGAAGGCTTCGGTAAGCGGGTCCGCGGCCAGCGCAACGACGACCGAGACCGTGAGGGAGAACAGCAGGAAGGGATTTTTCATGGCGACAGGCTGCCGGGAAGCGGCGCGGGAATTGTCAGGGAAATGCAAAATCCGGGACCGAACAAATCTGGAAGGCAGGAAAGCAGGAGCGGGCCGAAGCGAGCCGTTTCGAAATCTTCGCGCCTTCGCGTCTTCGCTGTTCATCCCTGCTCCCTTCCAGCCAGTTCGAGCCGGTAGCCGACGCCGTGAACCGTCTTCAGGAAGCGGGGCCGGTTGGGGTCGGGTTCCACCTTGGCCCGCAGGCTGGCGAGATGGGTGTCCACGGTGCGCGTGGTCGGAAACGCGTTCACGCCCCAGACCACGTCGAGAAACCGTTCGCGGGTCACGGGTTCGCCCGGCGTCTCCGCCAGCAGCCGGAGCAGGGCAAATTCCTTGGCGGTCAGATGCAGTGGCTGGCCGGCCCGCCGGGCTTCCAGCCGGGCGAAGTCCACTTCCACCCCGCCCAGGCGCAACACCGTCGGCGTCGCCCCGCCGCGCTGGAACCGCCGCAGCAGGGCCCGCACCCGGGCCAATAGTTCGTCGCCGCTGAATGGCTTCACCAGATAGTCGTCGGCGCCGGCATCGAGGCCGCGCACGCGGTCGTCCACCTGCCCCTTGGCGGTGAGCATCAGGATGGGCGTGGCCCGGCCCAGCCGCCGTAGTTCCTGCGCGAGGGCAAACCCGTCGAGCCGCGGCATCATCACGTCGAGCAGGATGAGGTCCGGCTGCTCGGCGAGGGCGCGTTCCAGGCCGTCGGCGCCATTCGCGGCGGTCAGCACGCGATGACCCTCGGCCGCGAGCAGGTCGCCCAGCACGGTGCGCATGGGCAGCTCGTCTTCGATGATCAGCACGCGGGGCATGGGGGGGCTGTGGTCAGTGGTCAGTGGTCAGTGGTCAGTGGTCAGTTTTCAGTCGGCGTCGGACGCGGAGCGCGGCTCTCTGAGCCGCGTGAATTGTTCGTCCATTCGAGTTGGAGGAGACTCGCGGCTCGGAGAGCCGCGCTCCCGTCGGGGCAGCGCCCATTGTTCGTTGGCCGTGAGCTGGGTCATTGGTCACTGGTCATTCCGTCCCACCGACTGATTACTGGCCACTGAACACTGATTACTTTCTCCGAGCGGCAACTCCACCACGAACCGCGCCCCCTGCCCCGGCTGGCTTTCCACCCACACCCGACCGCGGTGGGCGGCGACGATGTGTTTCACGATGGCCAACCCCAGGCCGACGCCCTGCGTCTCGCGGCGCAACTCCGAGCCGCGCCGGAAGAACCGCTCGAATATCCGTTCATGATCTTCCAGCGGAATGCCCGGACCGGCGTCGCTCACGCTCAGGCGAACCCGCCCCAACGGAGCGCGGTCAGCTCCCTCCAGCGCGACGGTGACCGCCGAGTCCGCCGGGGCGTGCTTGAGCGCGTTGTCGAGCAGGTTCACCAACGCCTGCTGGAGCGCGGCGCCGTCGGCGTTCAGTTCCAGGCTCCCGCCCGGTTCCGCCGAGCCCGCCGGCAAGTTCAGCTCCAGGCGAACCTGTCGCTCGGCCGCCAGCGGTTCGAACAACCGCACCGTCGCGGTCACCAGCCGGCCGAGGTCGGTGGGCTCAAACTGGTATTGCTTCCGGCCCTGCTCGATGCGGGCGAAATCGAGGACGTTCTCCACCAGCGCGCCGAGCCGGCGGGTTTCCTGCACGAGGAAGCCGGCATATTCGTGCCGCTTGGACTCATCCTCGACCCGGCCGGCGGCCAAGCCCTCCGCCAGCAGGCGCAGGCTGGCCAACGGCGTCCGCAGCTCGTGCGAGACACTGGCGACGAAGTTCGACTTCTCCGCGTTGAGCGCGAGCTGCCGGCGAAAGGCCCGGTTCATCTGCCACGCGCCAAGTCCCGCGACGCCCGCCGTGACCAGGATCATGCCGCCGAAGAGCCACTGCTGCCGCCGCTGCGCCACGAAGAGCGCCGCCGAATCCGCGAGATGGACGCGGACGGTAAACTTCGGCCGGGAGGGCCAAGGCTGGCCCTTCTGAAAATGGCTCATCGCGATGGCCTGAGCCGGAAGCTCTCCGGCAGCTTCAGCCA
>JBIIUN010000327.1:0-5950 GCA_044339945.1 Kapaibacterium sp. (SeqCode) | reverse complement strand
CCCGGCTGGAGTGGCCGCGCGGTTATCGGTTCGAGTTCGGCGGCGAGGTCGAAAGCCGGAAGGAAAGTTTCGGTGGGCTGGGCACCGCGATCCTGGTCGCCGTGTTCGGCATCCTGACGATCCTGGTCCTGGAGTTCCGGAGTTTCCGCGGGACACTGGTGGTCGCGAGCGTCATCCCGCTGGGCGTGGTGGGCGGGCTCGTCGGGCTATGGCTGACCGGCTATTCCCTGAGCTTCACGGCCAGCATCGGCTTCATTGCGCTCATCGGCATCGAGATCAAGAACAGCATCCTGCTCGTGGACTTCACGAACCAGCTCCGCGAACAGGGCGTGCCCCTGGCCGAGGCCATCGAGCGCGCCGGCGAGATCCGGTTCCTGCCGGTCGTCCTGACCACGTTGACGGCGCTCGGCGCGCTGCTGCCGCTGGCGGTGCAGGGGAGCGCGATGTATTCGCCCCTCGCCATCGTGATCATCGGCGGCCTGATCAGCTCGCTGCTGCTCAGCCGCTTGGTGACCCCCGTCATGTATTCCCTGCTGCCACCGGCCGAGGAGGAATGAGCATGGGCCGGTTGCCGGCGAGCGATCCGGGTTCCGATCGGAGCATTGTGGGGCGGCTGGGAAGTCTCCTTCGCGATTGCGGGCTCGGGTTTGCCGGATACCGTCCGCCGCGATGAACCGACTCCGCCTGTTCCTGCCGTTCCTGATCGCCGCCTTCGCGTTGGCCGCCGACTGGGCGCGCTGGCGCGGGCCGAACGGCGACGGCAGCACGCCCGAGGTCGTGAATCCGGCGGGCTGGTCGGCCGACGGTCCGCCGGCGCTGTGGAAGGCGAAGGTGGGTGTGGGCTTTGCCAGCGTGACGGTGGCGGGCGACCGCGCCTACACGCTGGGCAACGCCGACAAGTCCGACACCACCACGCTGTGGTGCCTCGACACGGCAAAGGGCGCGGTGGTGTGGAAGCGCGAATGGGCCAGCCCGTTGGCGCCGCTGATGTATGAGGGCGGTCCCAACGCCTCGGCGGTCGTGGACGGCGCGCACCTGTTCACGGTCATCAAGCCGTCGCGCGTGGTTTGCCTGAAGGCGGCGGACGGTTCGCCGGTGTGGGAGCAGGAGCTGACCAACGCCGCGCCGGCCGGGCTGACGCCGTGGGGCGTGATCGGTTCCCCGCTGGTGGCGGGCGACAAGCTGATCGTGACGCACGGCACGCTGGGCACGGCGCTCGACAAGGCCACCGGCAAGCTGCTGTGGACGACCGGGGCGAAACCGTCGGGCTTCAACACGCCTGTGCCGGCCACGGTGAAGGGCGAGCCTTCGCTGCTGGTCTTCGGCACGAACCAGGTGGCGGCGGTGAAGCTGGCGGACGGGCAGCCCCAGTGGAGCCTGCCTTTCGGCGAGGGTTACTTCTGCCACTCCGCCGATCCGCTGGTGAGCGGCAGCACGGTCTATTTCGGTTCGGCCGACCACGGCGGCCTGGTCCTCGACTTCGCCGGCGGTGAGCCAAAGACGCTATGGAAGGGGCGGCAGATGGGGAACTTCATGGTCGGCTCGGTGAAGCGCGACGGCTTCCTTTACGGCATCAACCACTGCGATGCGAAATCCGGACCCCAGCTCCGCTGCGTGGCGTGGGACACGGGCGAGGTGAAGTGGGAGGAGAAGGGCTTCGGCAGCGGTTCCGTGACGCTCGCGGGGGACAAGCTGCTGATCTTGTCGGACAAGGGCGAACTCACGGTGGCCAAGGCCTCCCCCGAGAAATTTGAATTGCTGACCCGGTTCCAGGCGATCGGCGGCAAGTGTTGGACGCCGCCCACGCTGGCAAACGGCCGGCTGTTCCTCCGCAATGCCGCGGGTGACGTGGTCTGCTTCACCGTGGCTCCGGACAAGGCGGGCTAGGTATCGGACTTCGCCATGACGTCGGGCCAGGGCGCCGGCGAACCGTGACCAAGGCCGCATCCGCGCCATCCGGTGGGCGCTGCCGTGGAGTTAATCGTGACCCGATTGTTTCCGGCCGCCCAGTGGGAGGGGACTCCTGAGCCCGGTGTCGAGGTGCTGGGCCAAGCTCGCATCGTCTCGCCCGCCACGGACAGTGACGATGGATGCCGTGCGGCCGGCTCCTGAGGCCGGCCGGCCAGTTCTAGCCGTCAGGGCTTCACAACCGCGGCCCGCACGACCGTTGTGCCGGCGCAGGCTGGCAACCGCCCCGCGATTGGTCTCTTGGCTCACCGGCCTTCGTCCCGGCACGAAGCACTTGGCGCAGGTTGGGCCTTCGTGATGCGCCCAATTTGGCTGTTGCGGCACCGGGGGCCACTCCTATCCTCTGCCCATGAAGCAACGCTACGCCGTTCGAGTGGTGGGTTTGATGGGGCTCGTAGCTTTGTTGACCGGCTGCGGCGGCGTGCAGGGCTCCCACAGCGTTTCGCCGGCGACATTTTTGCTGCCGGGCTTGATGAAGGTGGAACCGAAACGTTCTCCGATCGAGCCGCCCAAGCCCGAAATGGCCGCCACCGACCTCGTTTCGCCCGCAGCGACGACTTTCTAAGTTCATTCCTATCCGACCATGCGTTTTCCGCTGGCCCTGACGGTCAAGATTGCCCGTCACATTGTTAAACATAAGCTCAAGGGCACACCCCGTTTTTCGATGGTGTTGCAGTTGGAGCCGCTTCACACCTGCAACCTGACCTGCACTGGGTGCGGTCGTATCCGCGAATACAGCACCAGCCTGAAGGACATGGTGCCGTTGGAGCAGTGCCTTGCCGCGGCGGCGGAATGCGACGCCCCGATGGTTTCGATCTGTGGCGGTGAGCCGCTCATTTATCCCAAGATCGAGGAGTTGGTCGCGGGTCTGCGGGCGCAGGGGCGAATCATCTACATCTGCACGAACGGCGTGTTCATGCGGAAAAAGATGCGGGAATACATGGCGGCCAACTGGTCCCCGTCATTGGAGCCAAAATTGAGCCGGTTGGTGGCGGAAGGCTTGGTCTCGGAAAAGGAAGCCGAGCAGATTCGTAATGCCGATGCCGCCGCCCGGTCGAAGGTGACCATTCCGCCCAGCAAGTGGCATTACTGGAACGTCCACGTGGATGGTTTGGAATACACGCACGACCTCATCGTGGAGCGCGAAGGCGTCTTCAAGGAGTGCGTTGCGGCCATCAAGATGGCGAAGATTCTCGGTTACCAGTGCGCGACGAACACCACGGTTTACCGCGAGACGGACCCCAAGGAAATCGAGGACATGTTCAAGTTCCTCAGCGCCCTCGAAGTGGATGGCCACACCATTTCGCCGGGCTACGATTATGACTCCGCCAAGAAGGACATGGTCAAGCGGTTGGGGCGTGACCCGAAGGAATTCTTCCTGACCCGGGAAATGACCCGCAAGAAATTCGCCGACATCGAGAAATGGGCGAAGGCGTTCACGATTTTCGGAACGCCTGCCTACCAGGAGTTTCTGGCCGGAAAACGCGAGCTTACCTGCACGGCGTGGGCGATTCCGACCTACAATGTCCGGGGCTGGAAGGCGCCCTGCTACCTGATGACGGACGGGCATTACCCGACCTACGAGGAGATGCTCGGCAAAGTTAACTGGGAGAAATATGGCGTGGTCGACGGCGTAGCCCGCGATCCCCGGTGCGAAAACTGCATGGTCCACTGCGGCTACGATCCCAGCGGCGCGCTGAGCACAAAGCCCCGGGACACGTGGCTCAATTTCAAATTCAACTTTGGTGCCAAACCGGCCCCGTATGCCTATTCCACTGACTTGGAAAAGCGCGCCTACAATGGGTTTACCGTCGGCAAAGGCCACTTGGCCGAAGCCAAGGCGACCGTGAACCGCGAAATGGGGGGCGCCAAGTCCGCCTTTGCCCGGGGAGGCAATGGATTGGCCGATGACCATGAGGCGCACGATCACTCGGCCGGTGGCGGTTGTGGCTCCGGTGATTCGCAGCAGCGCGACGAATTGTTGGCCAAAATCAAGGACGGCAAGAAACTCGAGGTTAAGGCGGAGTAGTAGCCGAGCCCAGTTTAGGAATGAAATCCGCGCCTGCTTCAGGCGCGGATTTTCTTTTCCACGGGGTTGGCGAAGGCGCCGCTTAACTCCGGCGAAAATCCGACGATAGGCGATTGGAGCTTATCGTATGAATCAGATGTTTGCCGGAGGATTTGTCCGTGTGACGGACCAGAATTTCGCCAGCCAAGTGCTGGCTTCGGAAAAACCCGTGCTGGTGGATTTTTGGGCGCCGTGGGGGGCGGCCTGCAGTCGGTTGGGACGGGAATTGGAACAGGTGGCCGAAGGAATCGCCGACCGTGCCATGGTGGCCACCCTGAATGTCGCGGAAAACCCCGCGACGGCTTCCCATTACGGAATCGCCAGCGTGCCCACCCTGCTGCTGTTCAAAGGAGGGCGGGTGGTGGCTCAAGTCATTGGTTTGGCCCAGCGGCAGGCGATTGAAGCCAAACTTTGCCAGCAACTGGGCTGAGCGGTAGGCGAGTTGATCGCGTCTCGCGGATCCGGAATGCTCGCGGGCCGAAACCGCGACTTGAGAATGGTCGTGGACGGAGAGAACGGCCGCTGCGCTTCGACATTCCGGACTAAGTCCTCGCTTGTTTCCTCACCGCGTTGATCACCGACGTGTGAGTTCCGGCGAGCGCACGCTGTGTTGCATCCGCATTGGTGGTGGTGCGGATCGTCGTGGCTCGGCACGGCAAACGATGGTCGCCCTTTGACAGACGTTTGACCCAGTTTGCACTTTGCGGTCGGTCGCTTCCGGAATACTTTTCTGCCGGATTGTTGCCGTTGGGTGACAATCTGATGATTTCGGTCAGGAGCCTTCAGCCGCATCCAACATGAGCGCCTCGGTCGCCTCCACCTCAGAGCAGTATCAGGTTCATTCCGACCTGAACTTGGAATCGTTGCCCAAATCCAACCGCGACCCGCAGCGAAAGGTCTGGTGGATGAACTCGGTGGCGGCCTCGGTGCTTGGAATCGGCGTGTTTCTGACCAAGGAACCCGCCGAATTTGTTTTTAGGCCGGTGGCTCCGGACGCCCCGATGGTCATCGAGGTGGTCGCCCCCCAACCTGAGGTCATTCCCCAGGTGGAACAAGTCCGGGAGCAGGACGAAGTCGTCGAAGAAGTGGATGTGGCGGTGATTCAGCCGGTGGTGGTCGCGGCTGACGCGTCCAAGGTGGCGTTTGCCATTGAAGTCAAGGGACCGACCGTGACGTCCGCCGACCTGCGAAAAGTTTCGCCTCCGCCTGCGGTCACCCAACGTCCGAAGGCCGCCCCGCAGTTTGGTCCCGTAGTCATTCGCGCCGGTCAAGAGGGAATCCCGAGGATGGAGTATCCACTGGAGGCAAGAAGGACCGGCCTGCAGGGAAGTTTCACGCTCAAGGTCATTGTGGCGCCGGATGGCACGATCGAAGACATCTCGGTGATCAAGTCATCCGGTGCGTCGCTGCTGGAACGCGCAGCCAAGGAACACCTCCGCCGGTTTGCCCGCCTCGGAAATGGCGAGAAGCGGGAGGTCGAAGTGCCTTTTGATTTCAAGCTCGACTAGCTCAATTGCAGTTCAGATTCATTCCAGATCAACCCGAAGTCTCATGCTCCTCGCAAACCTCATCGTCGAAAAATACAAGGATGGCGGTCCGATCATGCATCCGATTCTGGTGGTGGCGATTGTCGCCCTCGCCGTCGTGACCGAACGCGCCTTCTGGTGGATTCGCGAATCATTCAAGCGCGATTCGGAAACGCTGGAAAAGGTCCTGGCTGCCATGGAAAACGGAGATTTCCGGGCCGCCTTGAATTTGGCCCAAGACTCGGCGGATCCGGTGATTCGCATGATCTACCGTGGATTGAGCCACGTTCATGGTTCGCTTACGGGGGCACTTCAAGTGGCCGCCGGGGCTGAACTGAAGCGCGCCGGCCGGTTTCTCATGCTGATTGATACCTGCATCACCGTTGCC
>JBIIUN010000628.1:0-2539 GCA_044339945.1 Kapaibacterium sp. (SeqCode) | reverse complement strand
ATACCGGCAGAACGAATCCAGCTTCCCGTCGGGGCGGATGACGTGGGTGCAGCAGCGGTCGATACGGTCCTGATCCCACGTCCACGCGTCCATGAACGGCTTCACCATGAGGCGGAAAGCGACGCTGCCCTTGAGTTCGAGGTCCTTGAGCAGCGCGCCGAGCGGCTCGGTTTCGCAGCCGCAGCGGGCGAGGTCGGCAACGGTGTATTGGATCTTGTTCTGGAGGAAGCCCTGCAACCGGGCGAAGTCGAGGAACTCGCTCACGGAATGCACCTGGCCGTTCAGGCGCAGTAGGTAACCGATGATCGCGCAGTTGGGATCGCCGCAGGGCAGGGGCGTGAAGTCGTCGCGCTTCAGCCGGCCGGAACTTTGGGCCAAGGCGGCAAGCAGAATGTCGGCGGCGTTGAGCCGTTCACCGGCGTCGAGGACAGCGCCGGGAACCGTCCCCGGGCGCAGTGCTTCGACTCCCTCTCCGCCATCCGATGGGGGAGAGGGTTGGGGAGAGGTGGTGCTCCGTGCGTTCGTGGGCGTATCAGAAAGCAGCCCCTCTCCCCGGCCCTCTCCCCGCTCGTGCCTTGCGGGGCGAGGGAGAAGAGGCGGGCCGGCGTTTGGCCGGCGGCCGCTGCGGAACATCGGCTGGAAGGTGATGCCGTGGACGATGGGGCGGGCGAGGCCGAACTCGATGGCTTCCCAGACGTGCGGCAGGTTGTCGGGCGTGACGGTCATCGCGAGCGTCACCGGGAGGTCGATCTGGGCGCAGACGGCGAGGGCGCGTTCGCGCGTGGCGCGAAGATCGGCGCCGCGCAGGAAGTGCTGGGCCGCGGCCTGCACGCCGTCGAACTGGAGGTAGAGCTGGAGCTTGCGGCGCTGGGCGGCGAGCGCGAGCTGGGCGGCGAATTCGGCATCGTTGGCGATCCGGACGCCATTGGTGTTGATCAGCGCGTAGTCGATGTGGGGATGGCCTTGGACCCAGGCGAGCAGCTCGAAGAAGTCGGGATGCAGCGTCGGTTCGCCGCCGGAGAGCTGGAGGATTTCGATCTTACCCTTGCGGGCGATGACGCCTTCGATGCGCGTCTTGAGTTCGGGCAACGGCACGGCGTCCACCTTGCTGCCAGCGCCCAGTGGTGAGTCGGCGTAACAGGTCGGGCAGCTCAGGTTGCAGGAGCGGACGATCTCGATCAGCGCGAGGCAGGTGGACAGCGTTTCGAAGGGCTGCTCGCCGTGCCCGGCGGCATTACGGCCAAGCGAAGCTGGCGCCGAGCCGTCGGCGGAACAGCAGCCGGAGCCCGGCGAGCAGCACCCGGAGTTCTCTGGACTGCCCTGGGCCAGCCAATAGAAGCGCGCGTCGGTGGCGAGGCAGGCCGACGAATCGCCGTGCTGCGGACAAGTCCGTCGCAGCATGACTCGGCCCGGCGCGACACCTTCCTTCCAGACTTCGCCCGGAATGGCGGCGTGGCAGACGGGGCAACGGGTTTGGGTGCGCTTGAGGAGCGTGCGCGGCGGTTGGGTGGAGGGAGAAGGGGATGGTTGTCATGGTGTCGAACCTCCGAATTTGGGGTCTAGCAGAGAACGGCCGGCGAATTGCAGGAGCACCGAGACGCAAACACTTGCGACGGTCCACAAAAGGAGGGCGATAGATCTGCCAAGTGTCGTTGAGCCGGTGCACCGGCCAAGAATGATCCCTGCGGCGAGGGACAACCCCGGCGAGGCAATGGCAGCGACGACTACCGCCATTTCAGCGTGGAGAGTCAGCCCAATCACGGAGCCAATAAAGGGTGCGATCGTCAGCACCAAAGGGATGCGCCAGGGAACTTTGGCGTTTGAACGCCGTTGAGGATCGGTCGGTTCCATGAGGTCCGGAAACTCAGAAGCGATAGTTGACCGCATTGCAACCCATGAACTGGAGCCCGAGGGAAACTCCCATCGCGCCCATCGCCCAGAGCAGGCTGTGAAGCGCCTTGGCTCCGGCGGAGTCGCCGGTGCGAATGCCGAGCAGAATTCCCGCCGCGAGGGCAAGCGCGGGCGAGAGCACCAGATTCGCGACGGTGAACTGTTCGGCATTGAGCATGGTGCCGAGGAGGGCGCCGAGACCGGGCGCGAGGATGAGCATCAGCGCGATGATCACAAGGCCGGTGCCGGAGCGGGAAGGAGTCGAGTTCATGGAGGGGTGGTTCAGGGGCGATTGAAGGATTGGCTAGCCGCAGGTCGGAAGGCGCAATCGGGTCGGTATCTTCCTCAGCCCCCCAGTTGGAATCCGGTAAGTGAGCAGCCGGCGCCTTGGAGCAGCAGTGACACCGCGAGACTGCCCAAGCTCCAGAGCACGCCTTGCAGGAATTTGCCGCCGAGAGTCTGGCCAGTCTGTCGGCAGAGGACGATCCCTGCTGCCAGCGCCAAAAAGGGGCTAGTGAAGAATGCGAGGATGGTTACCGGCTCGAGACCGTCGATTCCCCCCGCCAGAGAACCCAATGCCGGCACGAGGGTGAAAGCGAGCGGCCAGGCGATAAGCAATCTCGGACGGGGAGGAACTTCTGGGTTCATG
>JBIIUN010000506.1:0-3416 GCA_044339945.1 Kapaibacterium sp. (SeqCode) | reverse complement strand
TGGGTTACGGGCTTTGTTTCTTCATCGCCTCCGCATACGTCACCCCGTCAAGGTAAACCTCGCGGATGATACCTTTGCCGGAGGACGGGACAGCCACGTCCACGGTCAGCTTGCCGCGCGGGTTGCCAGTGCCTTCGCGGACGTAGAAGCGTTCGAGGCCGTAGTTCACGCGCACGCTGGCGGGATTGTTGGGCGTCCAGGACCAGGTGCTCTCCACCGTGCCGCGCAACACCGGGTGGTCGGCGTCCGCGGCCAGCGGATTGAAGGACGCCTCGGCGGCCTGGTGAAATTCGCCCTGCCGTTCCAGCTTCACGTAAACCGGCGTGCCGTCGGGCGCCCGGTTGGTCAGGCCTTCCGGGAAGAGGATGGCGTTCAGGGTGCTGAGCTCGTAGTTCAGGATCACGTAGTCGCCGCGTAGCAGGTCGCGCGGGTCCACGGGGCGGGTTTCCAGGCGCACGACGGTGCCTTCGCTGAGCTTGGTTTCCTGCACGAGGACGGTCCCGATGACCCAGAGCACTTGCAGGCCGACGACGAGGCTGAGGAGTTTGGTTTTCATGGGCGGAATCAGGCGGGCAGGGTGGTGGCGGGTTCGGCCATGCGCTTCATCAGCGAACGGCGTTTGCGCTCCAGATAGACGGCGAGGCCGATCAGGAAGAGGCCGGTGACGACGAACATCATGCCGGTGGTCTGCATGGAGCCGAAGAGCTGGAAATAGGCGGTGATGACGTGCAGGCCGATGAAGACCATCGCGAGGTTCACCAGCCACTTGCTGCGGCGGATCAGACCGACCTGTGCCTGGAGCAGGCAGAAGAAGAACAGTGCGGGCACGGCGATCCAGTGCGGGCCGAAGAGTCGGTGGGTTTCCCAGCCGCCGTAGCGGCCCTCGACCGTCAGGCCGAGCCAGACGAGGCCGATGAGGCCGACCTGCGCGGCGGCCCAGACCCAGCGCCATTGTCGGTCGGGAATCACGCCCAGCCGCGGAACTGCGAGTAGCCACAGCGCAATGGTCAGGCCGGAAAGCACGCCGGTGATCGCCCACGCGGCGGGTGCCACTTGGCCGGAGCTGTAGAAGAATCCCAAGGTGAGCGGATACGATGCGATGTGCGTGGCCAGAAGGCCGAACTTCTCGGTGGGCGGACCGAACTCGGGGAACTTGGACTGCCCGAGCAACAGGCCGAGCGCGGCGAACAGAATTCCGAGCAGCGCGTAGAGCATGAATTGGCGTCCTTCGCCCGCGAAGAACAGCCAACTGTCGCGCTGGTTTAGCTCCAGCCCGAGCCACACGCCGAAGATCGTGAGCGCCAGGATGTGCTGGACCTTGGAGCGAAGAATCCACGCCAGCGGCGTCACGCCTGCGAGCCAGAGCAGGATCGCGTTCGGCGGGCGGGACGACAGGTTGTAGATCTGGCCGACGAGCGCAATGTTGGTGAGGAACATGCCGGAGCCAAGCAGGTGCAGCACTTCGGCCATCACCGGATGACGCCCCGAACGGCTTAGCGCCCAGCCGCCGGCGTGGGTGCCGAGCAGCAGGGCGATTCCGACGCCGAGCTTCAGCAGGCGCGGGATGTCGTTCCAGTTCGACGCGATCAGCAGGATGATGCCGGCGCTGACGAGGAGGGCGCCGAGGATGCCGACGATGGTCAGGAACCGGTTGCCTTCGCGGTCGAGCTTGAAGTGTTCGACGATGGCGTGTTCCTGCGCCTCATTGATGAAGCCGGCTTCGCGAATCTGCCGGATGTCGGTCGCTTTCATGGGCTGGAAGCTGGCCGAAAACCCGGCTGGGGCGTGAATTGATTTTCGCGATGGAGGCATCGCCCACGCGGTGCCGCCTCTGGAGGCAGGCCCATTCACCGGATTGCGGCCGCCCTCGGTCGCCCGGTTACCCGGTGGGCCGCCGAGTTTCCCTGAGCGCTCGCATCACAGAATCACAAATCCGCGAACCGCAACGCCGGCTCGCCGGTGCCCAGTTCGAGGACAGCGACCGAGCGGGGCAGGTTGAAGCGGGGCTTGCCGGCGTAGCCCGGGTTGATGAACCAACGTGCCCCGCGCCGTTCCGAGAACGCCTGGTGGGTGTGGCCGAAGATCACCACGTCGGGTTTAGCCAGTTCGAGGCGTTCGCGCAGGGCCGAGCCGGGGTGGTCGGGCGAGACGATGTGGTGGACGAGGAATTTCAGGCCGCCGAGCTCGATGACCTCGGTTTCGCGCCCGAACAGGTCCGCGTCGTTGTTTCCCAGCACGGCGGTGACCGGGGCGATCTGTTCGAGTTCCGGCACGATCTGCCAGCCGCCGATGTCGCCGGCGTGGAGGATGTGGGTCACGCCGGCAAAGAGGCGGGCAACCTTGGGATCAAGGTAACCGTGGGTGTCGCTGATGAGACCGATCGTCACGGGCGAAGGAAACGACGAACCTGGGGCGGACGCCAAGTCAGGCTTTGGCTTCTTCCGGCTCCGGTTCGCCCTCCGCTTCCGGGGCCGATTCGCCCTTTTCCTGGGGCGATTCGGCGGCGGTCGCCTGCCAGGCCGCGCCGAAGAGGGCCGTGAACAGGCCGCCGCTCAGGAGGGTGTTGCGGAAGAATTCCCACGTTTCCGGATATCCGCCGACGCCCTTGGTGAGCGCGATGATCCAGCCCGCCAGCGTCTTCGTGTATTCGGGATTGTGGAAGGGGTTCAGCAGCCAGGCGGCGGTGTTGGTGATCAGGTAAAAGAGCAGGGCACCCAGCAGGCCACCCCCGAGCAGGCCCAGCAGCGGCGACTGGGGGCGGAAGCGGCGACCGAGCCAGAAGAGGCCGAAGTAGCCGGCGTAGTTGCAGGCGAGGTAACCCACGCCGCCCCACGTGAAGACGTCGACGCCCCGGGCAAACTGGTAATAGCCGTTCAGGGCAAGGTCCGTGACCAGCAGGGCACCGAAGGGCAGGGCCAGCCCGCGGCGTCCCGGGAAGAACACCCCGGCGCAGAACATCAGCGCGTAGACCATGCTGAAGTTCGGCGGCAACAATCCGGGCCAGCGCGACAGCGCCACGACGAGCGCGAACAGCCACGGCAGCAGTTGATGCAGTCTTTCCTTCACGGGCGGCGCGACGTTAACGGGAGATTGCCATTTGCCAATTTTCAAAACGCAATGCGCGGCCCGTGACGCTGTTTCCCGTCCTCCACGAAGACGCCGACCTGCTCGTGCTGCACAAGCCAGCCGGGCTGGTCTGCCATCCGACCAAGGGCGACGAGTATTCCAGCCTCATCAGCCGGGTGCGCCTCTACCTGCACGCGGACAGCGAGCCCCAGATGGTTCACCGCCTCGACCGCGAGACCAGCGGCGTGATGATCTTTGGCAAGACGGCGGAGGCGGCGCTCGAACTGCGACGGCTCTGGGAAGGCGGCTTCGTGGCCAAGGAATACCTCGCGATCGTCCACGGCCGGGTG
>JBIIUN010000326.1:0-5985 GCA_044339945.1 Kapaibacterium sp. (SeqCode) | reverse complement strand
CGCGCGAGGGTGAGGTGGTCCAAGGCAATGGAGAGGAGGCCGAGGTTGTATTGCTGTGCCCATTCGAGGGTTTGCTTCGCCCGCCGCTCGGCTTCGGCGAGGGCGGCGAGGGAAATGGCCGAGGCGGCTTTGGCGGCGCGGAGCGTCTTGGACTGCGCCAGTCCTCTGGCGCTTTGGGCGGCGGCGGAAACCTGCGGCGCTGGATCGTGCCCGGGGGCGGAAAGCGGCAGAGGACTGCCGCACTCCAAAACGCTGGCGCGACTGCCGAGCACCGCCTGCCACGCCGCGCGTTCGGCGGGGGCCTGGATCAGATCGCAGTAGCGGAAGCCGTTCAGCGAGTAGAGCAGGTTAAAATCGGGCTGACGCTCGCGCTGGAGGGTCTCGGCCTGCTCGAAGAGGCGGCGGGCCTCCTCCCGCTCCCCGCTCTGGTGCAGGGCATCGGCGGCGGTGGTGCGGTATCCCAACAGCAGGATCGCATCGCCGCTGCGGTCGGCGAACTCGATGGACCGGCGGGCGTCGGCCACCGCCTCCTCGACTCGGCCCAGCGTCACTTCCAGCTCGCTGAGATTGTTGGCAGCCTGCGCGGCATTCTTCCACTGTATTGATGCGACGTTGATCTCCAGCGTCACCCGCAACGGCTCCACCGCTTCGGTGAGGCGTCCGAGGGCGAGGAGGCGGAAGGCAGCTTCATTTAGCAGCCAAGCCTGTTCGGTGGCGCTGAGGATTGCCGAGAGCCGACTCCACGGCTCCTCGAAGAACGCCGCCACCGCCCCTAAATCCGCGCCGGCGGCTCCGAGTTGCCTCATGCTGTAGCAGCCGTCGTTCCCGGTGCCGCGCATGATGCGTTCGACATAGACCATATACAGCGACACCTGCTGACGCCCTGCGAGGCACCCATGCACCACCGCCTGATAGAGCGGCTGCAGGCCTTCCAGCGTGGCGGGTCGGTGCTCGGTGCGGGCGCAGAGATGATCGAACAGGCGGGAGTGCGCGGCTTTGAAGCCCTCGGACTGCTGCTCGCGCAGGTGCTTGGCGAAGTATTCGCGGATGAGCGGATGCACGTCCACGGTGACCTCGCGGGCTTCGGGCCGAGGAGCGAAGCTGCCGGGGTCCACGGGCGGGAAGCGGAGTTGGAGGAGGTGGGCTTCGTCCAGGCGGAGGAGGACGGCGTTCCAGGCGTCGTCGCTCAGCGGCACGAGCTGGTCGGTGAGGCCGGGGATCGTGGGGGCCTTTCTCAAGACGGCGAGGCAGTCGGGACTGGCGGGGCGGTCGAACAGGCCGGTGAGACGCAGGGCCTGGACATCGGTGGCATTGCCTGCGGGTGAGGCGAGCCATTGCTCATAGGCCTCCAGCACATGCCAGGCGTTGCGGGTGATGCGCTGGTTGCGGTTCTCGTTGGCGCGCTCGAGCGGGATCTGGCTGCGCAGGCGGATGTCGCCGCCTTTCACAAAGAGGAAGCGGCCCAGCACGATGAGGCTGAGGGCGTGGCAGGCGTAGTCGGTGGCGGCTTGCTGGAGTTCTTCGTCGGTGCCGATGATCTGCATCTTCCGCAGCAGGGCGACGGCGCATTCGACGGGCAGCTCTTCGAGGTCGTGCTGGGGGGGGGTGGCAGCGCCGCAGGTGTAATCGGTGAGGGCCTGGCGGCTGGAGATGATGACCAGCCCTGGGTTGCGCTGGGCGAGCAGGCCAAGCAGCTCGCGGAGGTCGGGATCGGTGAGCTGGCCGGCCTGCGGGTGATGGAGCGGATACTGCAAGGGCTCCAGGCCATCGAGCACGAGCAGGCTGCGCTGCGCCTGGATGAGCCGGGCGAGGCGCGCGGCCGTGTCGTGTGGGCTCTCGGGGTCGGGATCGCCGAAGTGCCTCAGCGCGCTCTGGAAGAAGGTGCCGACGCTGGCGGCCCCGGCGTGCGTGGCCTCGTCGCTCCGGGTTCCCTGGTCGTAGAAGGTCCAGTCGAAGTAGGCCTGGGGGACTTTAGATTTTGGATTTCCGACTTTCGATTCGGGGGCGGAGTCCATCACTGCTGGATCGAACTGCCCTTCGTCCTGCCAGCCATGCTCCGTGAACCGGCTCCGCACCCAATACGCCAGCAACGCCGTTTTCCCGACACCGCCCCAAGCAATGATGGAGAGGAGGTTCGCGGTTCCCTGTTTCTCGGTCCAGGCGTCGTCGAGCAGGGCGAGTTCCTTGTTGCGCCCGAGGAAGTCGGCGGCGGTGTGGCGGGAGATGAGGCGGGTGGGGGCGATGCGTTGCTCCGCCGGCGGACTCTGCGACCGAATGGCTTGGAGCTGCCGGGCGGTCTGCTGCCACTGCGCATGTTCCCGCAGGAGGAACCCGACGATCTTGTCGAAGGCGTCCTCCAAGTAGCTGCCGTCCTTTGCGGTGATGGTCTGGGGACAGCGGCGGATGGTTTTGCTGAGCCAAGCGAGGTGGCGGGCCTGCAAGGCAGTGTCCTCGGCCGTGGGAGTGAAGGGCGGCTTGCCCGGAGGATGGCCATCGCTGGCCGGACCCTGCGGCTGGAGGGACATGAAACTCTTCTTCAGGAACCACGCGAGGACGGCCTCCCACTGGGTGTAGGTGAGCTGATCGAAGAAGGAACGGTCAAGGCCGTGCTCCCTTTTCCAGAAGCCGAGAAAGTCTTCCCCGCGCTCTTGGCTGCGCCGGAGGAAGTCCTCGACAGCCTTGGGATTCGCCACCGCCCCGGCGGCGGACCCGACGAAGTGGATGACGACATCGCAGGGGAGGATGAGCTGGTAGAGTTTCTCGACGAGGTTGGTGTCGTGATACTCGAATTCCTCCTGGAAGACGGCCTTTACGGAGACGCGGTCGAAGCGCGCGGCCAGCTCGGTGCGATAGCGCGCGAACTCGGCCGTGACCGTGGAGAGGAAGATCCGGTGGGCGTCGAGCGCGGGCATGGGCGGTGGATACCGGAAGAAGCGGCGCGTGCAAAGCTTGGGGAGGCGATCCGGGATTGATTGAGGAGATGTCAGCCAGATCGGGACGTCTGGTCGGGCTGACTGCGGGCCTTGCCCCGATCACCGAGATTGGCGGCGCTGCTGCCAAGCGCTGAGCAGCCCGCGTATTGCGCAACAAATCCATTGCACAAGGAGGGCGGAGAACAAAAAGCCGCCCGGATTGCTCCGGGCGGCTTGGTGAATCGGGTCCGCCTCGTTACCTCGGCGGCTACCTACGGCTTACTACTTCTTCGCGGCTTTCTTGGCCGGGGCCTTCGCCTTCGCGGCGGAGCGCTTCTCCTCGATCGCGGCCTGGGCGGCGGCGAGGCGGGCGACGGGCACGCGGTAGGGCGAGCAGCTCACGTAGGTCAGGCCCACGCGGTGGCAGAATTTCACGGAATCGGGGTCGCCGCCATGTTCGCCGCAGATGCCCAGCTTGATGCCGGGACGGGTCGCATTGCCCTTCTCGGCCGCGATCTTGACGAGCTGGCCGACACCGGTCTGGTCGATCGAGGCGAAGGGATTCTTCTTCACGATCTCGTTCTCGGTGTAGGCGCCGAGGAAGGAGCCGGAGTCGTCACGCGACATGCCGAGGCAGGTCTGGGTGAGGTCGTTGGTGCCGAAGCTGAAGAACTCGGCGGTCTGCGCGATCTCGTCGGCCGTGAGGGCGCCGCGCGGGATCTCGATCATGGTGCCGACGGAGTAGGCGATCTTCACCTTCTTCTCCTTCTGCACGAGGGCGGCGACTTCGTGGACGATCGCGACCTGCAGATCGAGCTCCTTCTTGAAGCCGACGAGCGGGATCATGATCTCGGGCTTGGCCTTGAAGCCTTCCTTGGTCGCATCGGCGGCGGCCTCGAGGACGGCGCGGGCCTGCATGCGGGTGATCTCGGGATACTTGATGCCGAGGCGGCAGCCGCGGAAGCCGAGCATGGGGTTGAACTCGTGCAGTTCGTGCACGCGGGCCATGATCTTCTCGACGGGGACGCCGATCTTCCGGGACAGGTCCATCTGCTGTTCCTTGCTGTGGGGCAGGAACTCGTGCAGCGGGGGATCGAGGAAGCGGATCGTGGCCGGGAAGCCCTTCAACGCCTTGAAGATGCCGTGGAAGTCCTCGCGCTGGTAGGGGAGGAGCTTGGCCAGGGCGGCTTCGCGGCCGGCGAGGCTGTCGGCGAGGATCATCTCGCGCATGGCGTCGATGCGGTCGCCCTCGAAGAACATGTGCTCCGTGCGGGTGAGACCGATGCCGACGGCGCCGAAGGCGATGGCCTGGCGGGTCTGCTCCGGGGTGTCGGCGTTGGTGCGGACGGACAGCTTGGTGGCCTGCGAGCACCACTTCATGAGCTGGACGTAGTTCTTATACTTCTCGGTCTTCTGGGCTTCCTTGTCGTCGCTGAGGAGGCCGGAGATGATCTCGGAAGGAGCGGTCTTGATCTGGCCCGCGTAGACGAGGCCGGAGGTGCCGTCGATGGAGAGGAAGTCGCCTTCCTTGTAGGTCACGCCGTCGATGGTCGTGGTCTTGGCATCGTAGTCGATGGACACGCCGGCGGCGCCGCAGACGCAGACCTTGCCCATCTGGCGGGCAACGAGGGCGGCGTGGGAGGACACACCACCGCGGGCGGTGAGGATGCCTTCCGCCGCGATCATGCCGCGGAGGTCTTCAGGCGAGGTCTCAACGCGGACGAGGAGAACCTTCTCGCCCTTCTCGGCGGCCTGCACGGAGCGGTCGGCGTTGAAGTAGATCTTGCCGGTGGCGGCGCCGGGGCCGGCGGGGAGGCCGGTGGCGATGACCTTGGCCTTCTTGACCTCGCTGAGGTCGAAGATGGGGGCGAGGAGCTGTTCGAGCTGGTCGGCCGGATTGCGCAGGATGGCGGTTTCCCAGTCGATGAGCTTTTCCTTCACCATGTCGGCGGCGAACTTCAGCGCGGCGGCGGCGGTGCGCTTGCCGTTACGCGTCTGGAGCATGAACAGCTTGCCTTCCTGGATCGTGAACTCGATGTCCTGGACGTCCTTGAAGTGCTTCTCCAGCGTCTTCCGCACGGTGAGCAGCTCGGCGTAGCTCTTGGGCATCACGTCCTTGAGCTTGAGCACGGGCTCGGGGGTGCGGACGCCGGCGACGACGTCCTCGCCCTGGGCGTTGACGAGGAATTCGCCGTAGAACTCGTTGGTGCCGTTCGCGGGATTGCGGGTGAAGGCGACGCCGGAGCCGGAGGTTTCACCGGTGTTGCCGAACACCATCGCCTGCACGTTGACGGCGGTTCCCCATTCGGTGGGGATGTTGTATTTGCGGCGATAGACGATCGCGCGGTCGTTCATCCAGGAGGAGAACACGGCGCCGGCGGCGCCACGGAGCTGGTCCCAAGGGCTGTTCGGGAACACCTTGCCGGTGCGTTCCTTGACCAGCGCCTTGAAGCGCTTCACGAGCTCCTGCTGGTCGGCGGCGGTCAGGTCTGAATCGACGATGTCCTTGTGGTAGACCTCGTGCTTGAAACCTTCGATGACGGTCTCGAAGGGTTCGTGGTCTTCGCCTTCGCGCTTCTGCACGCCGAGGACGACGTCGCCATACATCTGGATGAAACGGCGGTAGCAGTCCCACGCGAAACGCTCATTGCCCGTGGCCTTGGCTAGGGCGAGGACCGACTGGTCGTTCAAGCCGAGGTTCAGGATCGTGTCCATCATGCCGGGCATGGAATCACGCGCACCGGAGCGGACGGCGACGAGCAGCGGCATACCGGAGGTGGCGCCGAACTTCGTGCCCATGATCTTCTCCATGTTGGTCACACCGGCTTCCATCTGGGCCTGGAGTTCCTTCGGATAGGAACGCTTGTTGGCGTAGAAGTAGGTGCAGACCTCGGTGGTGATCGTGAATCCCGGAGGAACGGGGAGACCGATGCGGGTCATTTCGGCGAGGTTGGCGCCCTTGCCGCCGAGGAGGGCCTTCATGGTCCCGTCGCCGTCGGCCTTTTTGTTGCCCCAAGTGTAAACGTATTTCGGTGCTTTTGGCATAACTGCTGTCTGTCTTTTGTGGAAATCA
>JBIIUN010000325.1:0-5986 GCA_044339945.1 Kapaibacterium sp. (SeqCode) | reverse complement strand
CGATGTCCCGTCTCACCCGTCTCCTCCAAGCCTCCGGCCCGTTCCTCGGGCTGCTGCTCGTCTGCGGACTCTTCGCCCTCACCGAGGAGCGCGAGTTCATTTTCACCGGCGGCAACTTCAAGAACATCCTCACGCAGACCGTGATCGTCGCGGTCGGGGCGTTGGGGATGACGCTCATCATCGTGGGCGGCGGCATCGACCTGAGTGTCGGGTCGCTCGTCGCCTTCACCAGCGTGCTGGGCGCGAAGCTGCTGGTCGCGGGTTGGTCGCCGGCGGCTACCTTGTTCACCTTGGTGGCGGTTGGGGCCGGCGTCGGCCTGTTCAACGGCACGATCGTGGCCGGACTGCGCATGATGCCGTTCATCGTCACGCTGGGCATGATGGGTGTGGTGCGCGGCGCCGCGAAGTGGCTGGGGGACAACCAGACCATCAATGCCCCGCCGGAATCGCCGATCCACCGCCTGATGGCCCGGGTGAATCCGTCCGAATTTTGGCCGCTGCCGTGGGGCGTCTGGATTGTGCTGGGCCTGGCCGCCGTGATGGCGTTGATCCTCCGGCGCACCGTGTTCGGCCGGCACGTCTTCGCGATCGGTGCCAATGAAACCGCGGCCCGCTACAGCGGTGTCCGCGTGGGGTTGGTGAAGGGCGGCACCTACGCCTTGGCCGGGGCGTTGTTCGGCCTGGCCGGCCTGCTCCAGTTGGGCCGCCTGACCCAGGGCGATCCGACCGTCGCGGTGGGGCTCGAGCTGGACATCATCGCCGCCGTCGTCATCGGCGGCGCGAGCCTCAACGGTGGGGTGGGTAGCATCGGCGGGTCGCTCATCGGCGCGCTGATCATGGCCATCCTGCGCAACGGCACGAACCAGCTCGGCTGGCAGACCTACACGCAGGAAATCATCATCGGCGTGGTCATCGTCCTCGCCGTCGGCCTCGACAAGTGGCGCCAAAGCCGCCACCAACGTTGAAGCCCGGCGTTTGTCGCTCAAATCGCGCTTGAGCCGGACCGGATTCTCGGCGACCAACCTGCCGCACTCGATTTTCACATGAGCACGCCCGTCACTGCCGACTCCAACAAGCCCCTGAAGTCCCTCGACGAATGGGAGGACTTCGTCGTCCAGCACTATCCCGAGCCGATGACGGCGGAAGGCGCCGCCAAGAAGCCCGCCGTGGGTTACGCGCCGGACAAGCAGGAGACCGAGTTCCGCAACTACGAGGCCGACGCCCGGCCGACCGTCCGTGAATTCTACCGGCTCAACCACACGTTCCAGACTCACGACTTCGTGCAGGCCAAGAAGAAGGAATTCCTTGGCCTGAACCGCATGCAGATGGGCATCTGGGAAGCCGCGGAATACCTCAACCAGCTCGTGGACGACTCGGACCCCGACACCGACATGTCGCAGCTCGAGCACCTGCTCCAGACCGCCGAGCAGCTCCGGCGCGATGGCCAGCCGCGCTGGATGATCCTCACGGGCTTCGTGCACGACCTCGGCAAGATTCTCTGCCTTTGGGGCGAACCCCAGTGGGCTGTCGTCGGCGACACGTTCCCGACCGGCTGCGCCTACTCGAACAAGATCGTCTTCCCGAAGTTCTTCGAGGCGAACCCCGACTTCCAGAATGCCAAGCTCCAGACGCGCAACGGCGTTTACGAGGAAGGCTGTGGGCTCGACGCGGTGGACCTGTCCTGGGGTCACGACGAATACATCTACCACGTCTGCAAGGATTACCTGCCGATGGAGGGTCTCTACATGCTGCGTTACCACAGCTTCTACCCGTGGCATCGCGAGGGGGAATACGGCCACCTGCTGAACGACCAGGACCGTGCCATGCTGCCGTGGGTCCACCGCTTCAATCCCTACGACCTCTACACCAAGAGCCACACCAAGCCCGACGCCAAGGCCCTGCGCCCGTTCTACGAGGAACTGATCGCGGAATTCTTCCCGGCGAAGGTGCGGTTCTGATCCATCTGGCCAACGTTGCCCGAAAGCCGCGTTGACGTTCGTCACGCGGCTCTTCCATTTCCACGCCGACTGCGGCGTGCCGCCGGCTTGGGTTTGGGTTTTCCGCACCGGAACAGGCGTCTGAGGCGCAAGAATGTCCTTGGGAATGGCTTGGATCCTGCGATCTGTGCCGCGGCCTTTCCTCCTTATCTTTTGGGAATGCAATGTCCCAAAACTTGGCTACTGTTCCGGGCGTTCGTGGCGTTTTCCGTCGCGATTTCGAGGAGGTTGACTGCTTCAAATGAAGACAAACATCGGTTTGGTTTTGCTGGCGGGCTTCGCTGCCGTCGCGTGGGCGGAGGTGCCTCAGGTGATGAGTTACCAAGGGCGGATCACCGTGACCGGCGGGCCGTATACCGGCTCGGGCCAGTTCCGTTTTGCCCTCGTCGCTACCAACGGCACAACGCTTTGGAGCAATGACGGATCCAGCATCAACGGGACGGCCCCGGTCGCCGCCGTGCCGTTGGCGGTTGACCGAGGCCTCTATTCCGTCCTGCTGGGGGACACCAACCTGGTCAACATGACCGTGCCGATTGGCCCTAACTCGCTGTCCGTCCCGGACGTCCGCCTGCGTCTGTGGTTCGACGACGGAGTCCATGGCGTTCAGCAGCTTGCTCCCGACCAAAAGCTGGGTTCGGCCGGATTCGCGCTGGTAGCTTCGACGGCGACGACGGCCACCACGGCGGGGAGCGCGACCACCGCGGCCAGCTTCACCGGCCCGCTGGCCGGGGACGTGGGCGGGACGCAGGGGGCGACGGTGGTGGAGCTGGTGGGCGGGGTGAGCGCGGCGAACGTGGCGGCGGGAGCGAACCTGGCCAACGCGGGCACGGCGCTGAACACGCCCGACACGCTGGTGAAGCGCGACGGGAGCGGGAACTTCGCCGCCGGCACCATCACGGCGGCGAGCCTCACCGGCGACGGCGCGGGCCTGACCGCCCTGAACGCCGGGGCACTGGCGACCGGCACGGTGCCCGACGCCCGGCTTTCCGGGAACCTCGCCCGGCTGGACGGCACCAACACCTTCACGGGCACCAACCTCTTCGCCGGCGTGACCGAGGCGACGAACGCGGCGAACGCCTTCACGGGCACCTTCACCGGCGACCTGCTCGGCAACGCCACGACCGCCACGACGGCGACGACGGCGGGGAGTGCGACGACAGCGGCGAGCTTCACCGGTCCCCTGGCCGGGGACGTAAGCGGGCCGCAGGGGGCGACGGTGGTGGAGCTGGTGGGCGGGGTGAGCGCGGCGAACGTGGCGGCGGGGGCGAACCTGGCCAACGCGGGGACGAGTTTGAACACGCCGGACACGCTGGTGAGGCGGGACGGGAGCGGGAGCTTCGCCGCCGGCACCATCACGGCGGCGAGCCTCGCCGGCGACGGCGCGGGCCTTACCGCCCTGAACGCCGGTTCCCTGGCCACCGGCACGGTGGCGGATGCCCGGCTGTCACCCAACGTGGCGCGGCTGGACGGGACGAACGTCTTCGGCGGCACCAACCTGTTTGCCGGCGTGACCCTGGCCACCAACGCCGCCAACGAGTTCATCGGCACGTTCACCGGCGAGCTGCTCGGCAACGCCGCCACCGCCACGAGTGCAGCGAACTTTACCGGAGGGCTGGCGGCCAACGTCATTGCGGGTGCCAATTTGGCCAATGCGGCAACCAATCTGAATCAGGCAAACCGGCTGGTGAAACGGGACGGCAGCGGGAATTTCGCGGCGGGCACGATCACCGCCAACCTCGTCGGCAACGTCACCGGCAACCTTTCCGGCAACGCGACGACGGCGACGACGGCGACGACGGCCACAAACGCCCTGAACGTGGGCGGGGTGACGGCGGCGAGCGTGGCTACGGGGGCGAACCTGGCCAACGCCGCGACCACCACCAACGGGCCCAACACCATCGTCCGCCGCAACGGCAGCGGGAATTTCACGGCGGGCACGATCACCGCCAACCTCGTCGGCAACGTCACCGGCAACCTTTCCGGCAACGCGACGACGGCGACGACGGCCACAAACGCCCTGAACGTGGGCGGGGTGACGGCGGCGAGCGTGGCTACGGGGGCGAACCTGGCCAACGCCGCGACGGCGCTGAACACGGCGAACACGCTGGTGAAGCGGGACGCGAGCGGGAATTTCACGGCCGGGACGATCACGGCGAACCTGACCGGCACCGCGACGAACGCGCTGAACGTGGGCGGGGTGACGGCGGCGAATGTGGCGGCGGGGGCGAACCTGGCCAATGCAGCGACGGCGCTGAACACGGCGAGCACCATCGTTCGGCGTGACGCGAGCGGGAACTTCACCGCCGGCACGATCACGGCTAATCTGACTGGAAACCTCACCGGCAACCTCGACCTCGGGACACTTTCCAGGAGTGCCGCCTCCACCCTTTTGGACACCGACAACCAGGTCGTCTTCGTCAATGCCAATGCCGGCGCGGTGACCATCACGCTGCCTCCCGCCTCGGCGACCACGGTGGGGCGGGTCTATCGCATCTATAAGACCGATGCCTCCGCCAACGCGGTGACAGTGGCCGGAGATGTCGGCGACACCGTCAATGGGACCACCAGCACCACCGTCCGCTGGCAGTTCCTCGACATCATCGGCTTCTCCTCCACCTCCTGGATCGCTCGGGCCCTCTGACCGCAATCTTGCCGGAACCCCATGAACCGTTTTCCGTTCCAACTGGGCCTGCTCCTCGCGGCGGCGTTGCCGCTGGCGGCCGCGTCGCGCACCAGTGCCGACTATGCGGTCACCGCTGAATCCCTGGAGCCGGCGGGCAGCCGGGCGACCAGCACTGACTACGCGCACGACGGGGGCGCGGCCGGGTTGATCGGTGCAGCCGAAGCCCTGCCGTATCGGGTGGTCTCCGGCCTCGCCGCCCAGTTGCCCAATGCTCCCGTGCCCGGGGCCGACACGCTCAGCCGCAGCCGTGGCCTTTCGGCCAAGGTGAAGCTGTCGTCGCTCCTGGCCAATGACAGCGACCCCGACGGTGGGACCCTGACCATCGACTCCCTCGACAGCCTGAGCGCCCACGGGGCCGGGGTGTTCTTCGAGGATCCCTGGGTCCTCTACGAACCGCCGGACGGCTACGACGGCACCGACACCTTCACGTATGTGATCCGGAATCCCGACGGCGAAACCGCGGTGGGAACGGTCACCTCCCCCGTGGTCGCCGCCGGTTCGGAGCCGACGTTCAACACGGTCGCCCTGGTGCCGCAGGGCGGTGACCTCCTCGTCCGGTTTGTCGGCGTGCCCGGCCTTTCCTACGTCATCCAGTGGAAGGCGGCCCTGGACGATCCGGAATGGACCGACCTGAGCACGACGGCCGCGGCGGCCAACGGCCTGTTCGAGGCGATCGACAACTCCGGACAAACCCGGTTTTACCGCGCCATCAGCCCATGAATCACTTCCGGACCTTTCGCTGCGCCGTCCTGCTGGGACTGGCCGCGCTCTCCCCGGCCAGCGGCCAGGTCGTGACCCTGACGACCACCGTGAACCAGACCGTTCCGGACGGCAGCCTGAGCGGCCTCGCCAGTTCGGTGTATTTCAGCTCCGCGGCCACGGCCCTCGCCGACCTGACGGTCAGCATCTCGCTTTCGCCCGGTCCGGGCGGCGGCTTTGCCGGCGACCTCTACGCCACGCTGGTTCATGGCGGCGAATCCATCGTGCTGCTCAACCGTCCGGGTCGGAACACCGACCGCCGGTCCGGCTACGGCGACGGGGTGGACCTGAATGTGACCTTCTCGTTGGCGGCGTCGGACGATATCCACCGGTATCGGGAGGTGCTTAACGGCAGCCCGGCTGTGCCGCTGAATAGCCCGCTCACCGGGGTGTGGCAGCCCGACGGCCGGACCGCCAGCCCGCTCAGCGTCGTGAACGCCAGCGCCCGCAATCCCGACCTGAGCCTCTTCGACGGGACCGCACCGGGCGGCCTGTGGACCCTGTTCATCGCTGATGTCTCCAACGGGGGGATATACCAGCTCAATGA
>JBIIUN010000324.1:0-6027 GCA_044339945.1 Kapaibacterium sp. (SeqCode) | reverse complement strand
GCGCAAGCCGAAGTTCATCTATTTCGGTGGGGGCACGCCCAGCTACCTGTCGCCGGACCAGCTCAAGTTCCTCACCGACGGCATGAAGGCGCTGTTGCCGTGGGACGAGGTGGAGGAAGTCACCTTTGAGGGCGAACCCGGAACGCTCACCGACCACAAACTCCGCGCCATCCGCGAACTCGGCGTCACCCGCCTCTCGCTCGGCATTGAGCACTTCGACGACCACATCCTGGAGATCAACGGCCGGGCGCACCGGTCCAAGGAGATTGGCCGCGCCTACGCCTACGCCCGCGAAATCGGCTTCCCACAGATCAACATCGACCTCATCGCCGGCATGGTCGAGGAGACCGAGGAGAAGTGGATCGAGACCGTCGCGAAGGCCGTCGCGCTCCAGCCGGACTCCGTGACCATTTACCAGATGGAGGTGCCCTACAACACGGGCATCTACCGGCAGATGAAGGTCGAGGGCAAACTGGTCGCCCCCGTCGCCGACTGGGAAACCAAACGCCGCTGGGTGAATTACGCCTACGGCGAATTCGAGAAGGCCGGCTACACCGTCACCAGCACGACCACGGTCGTGAAGGATCCGGCCAAGGTGAAGTTTACCTACCGCAGCGGCCTGTTCTCGGGCGCCGACATCCTGTCTATCGGCGTGGCGAGTTTCGGCCACCTGAACGGAGTGCATTACCAGAACCAGCACGAGTTCCAGCCCTACGTGGACGCCGTGAACGCCGGCCAGTTGCCGATCTACCGCGCCTACGTGGTGCCGCCCGACGAGCGTTACCTGCGCGAGTTCATCCTCCAGCTGAAGCTCGGCAGCGTGAGCGCCAACGCCTTCACCCAGAAGTTCGGCCGCGACCCGCGCGAGCAGTTCGCCGCCCCGCTGGCGTGGATCCAGGAACAGGGTTTCCTGACGAACGGCGGCGACCGCATCGGCCTGACCCGCGACGGCCTGCTCCAGGTGGACCGCCTGCTGCAGGAGTTCTTCAAGCCGGAGCACCGGACGGGGCGGTATGCGTAACGCGGCTAATCCAGCACCAGACTTCGCCAAAAAACGCCCGCGACGCAGGCTTCCCTATTCGCGGCGGCGGCGTTACTCCTCTTACGCACCCGTTTCCGTGTTATGGACATCGCCTTCAAATGCCCCAGTTGCCACCAGGACCTCGAAGTGGACGCCGGCGCCGCCGGCCAGCAAATCGCCTGCCCCGCCTGCGCCAAATCGATCACCATCCCGGCGGCAGATGCCAACAACATGAAGATCGGCATCGCCGACCACGCGTCGGCGGCCTCCAAGGAGGAGAAACACTTCTCCGTGCCGGTCACCGAGAAGCCCGTTGAACTGCTGATCAAGAAGGCGTTGCCGCCGCTCGAATCAGCCATCAAGGACGGCACCAAGAAGCTGCGCACCAAGACCATCCGGCACATCGACTGCAAGGAAGTGGGGCACGACAACTTCGACAACGTGGTCAGCGAGGTCCTCGGCAAGATCGGCGAGGAGAACATCGTGAGCATCACGACGATCAGCTACAGCTACATCGAGATGGGCACCCAGAAGCTGCTGGTCGACTTCGGCGTGATGATCATCTACCGCGGCTGAGTTGTTGAACGCCGGACGACCCGGCCGGCTTCACGGCAACGCTTCCAGCGTGAGGTTCCGGTAGCTGATCTCCGTCTTGCCGCCGCCGTGGACTTGCAGGCCGATCCGGCCAACCTGTGGAATCACGGTGTCTGCCTCGGTGTAGTCCACCATCTGCACGCCGTTGATCTTGAGCACCACCCGGCGGCCTTCCGCGCGGATTTCGTAGTCGTTCCAGGCGCCGGGCTTGACCGCTTTCTTCACGTCCGCCTCGGCCGGTTTGGCCATCACCTTGTTCCGGCGCGACTCGTCGTAGATGGCGCCAAACCAGCCTTCGCCGATGTCTGCCTGGTAGCCGATCATCTCGCTGTCGTTGGGCACCCGTTGGCTGCGGATCTGCACGCCACCGTTCACGAACCCTTCCGTGCCGGTGATCTTGAATTGCAACCGAAGGACGAAATTGGTGTAGGAACCGGTGGTCGCGAGGAACTCGTTGCGCGGGACCGTCGTGGTCAGCGATCCGCCCACCACCGCGCCGTCGCGAATTTGCCACGTCCGGTTGGTGTCGCCATCCCAACCGGCAAACGACTTGCCGTCGAACAAAGGGACAGGCCCGGCTGAAATCAAGAGGGATGAACTGAGGAGCGAGGCCAAGACAGCGACGGCCGGCAGCAAGCGGGGAAATTTCATGGGCCAAAGCTGCACCGCCGCCGCGGCCGAAGTCGAGCCCGGCTTCCGGCCGCCAGCAACCGACCGACGGAGCTCACACCGGTCGGCAACGAGCGGCTATTTCGGGCCACCCTCCGGTGGCGTTTCCTCGTCCGCTGGTGGTTGCTTTGGGGGCGGCGGTTCCTCATCTGAACCCGGACCTTTTTCGGGCGGGGTTTCCGGCGGCAACAGCCCCTTCTTCCGCAGCATGGCTTCCATCACCATGTCCATCGCGTGGTCGGCCAACGGTTTGGTGACCTCGTCGAGTTGGGCCGTGGCGGCCTTCAGCCGGGCGGGGTCGCCAGTCTTGGTCTTGGGATTTTCCAGGGAAAGCACCGCTTCGACTTCATCGAGGGCCGCGTTGAGCTGCTGACGGTATTCGGGATCCAGCTCCGCGTCGTATTCCGCCATCGTCTTGCGCGTCGCGGTGATGGTTTCACCGGCGCGCAGCTTGGCTTCAATCCACTGACGAGCGCGCAGGTCGTCGAAGGCATTTTCCACCGACTCCTCGATCATCTTGTTGACCTCGGCATCGCTGACGTCCACGGCGGACTTCATCTCCACGACTTTCTGGTGGCCGGTCTTCACGTCGCGGGCGAGCACGTGGAGGATGCCATTGGCGTCGATCTCGAACTGCACGCCGACGCGCGGGACACCCTTGGGCGCGGACTCGAATTCCAGCTCGAACCGCCCCAATGACCAATTGTCGCGCGCCCGTTCGCGTTCGCCCTGGAGCACGTGGATGAGCATGGAGCGCTGGTTGTCCACAGCGGTGGTGAACAGCTCGCCGGCCTTCACCGGGATGGTGCTGTTGCGATGGATGATCACGTTCATCAGCCCGCCGAACGTCTCGATGCCCAACGACAGGGGCGTGACGTCGAGGAGCAGCATGCTCTTGAAGCCGCCCGAGAGAATTTCCGCCTGGATCGCGGCGCCGAGCGCGACGGCTTCGTCGGGATTCTGGCCCGTGTTGAGCTGGGGGCCCTTCGCGGTGTGGTATTCGTCGCCGAGCCGAACTTCGCCGCGCGTCTCCGCGAACTCGGCGCAACCGAACCACTCCGAGACGAGCCTGCGCACAAGCGGCATCCGCGTCTGCCCACCGACGAGGATGACTTGGTTCAGGTCCTTTGCCTCCAGCTTCGCGTCAGCGAGTGACCGCAGGCAGTGGCCCTTGGTGCGCTCAATGAGGTCGCGGGTGAGCCGTTCCAGTTCCTCGCGGGTGAGCCGGTAGCTGAAACTGAAATCGGCCGTGAGGAACGGCAGGGAAACCTCGACCTCGGTTTCGGAACTGAGCCGGATCTTGGACTGCTCAGCGACTTCGCGGATGCGGCTCAGTAGACCGTGGGTTTCCGTGCCGGTGAGTTTCGGCCCACCGGCTTCAGCGATTTTCTGGGCGAGAAAATCAGTCAGGCGCTTGTCGAGGTCGTCGCCACCCAGACGCGTGTTGCCGTTGGTGCTGAGCACCTGGAAGACGCCCTGGTTCAGTTCGAGGATCGAGAGGTCAAACGTGCCGCCGCCGAGGTCGTAAACGGCGATCTTGGCGCGGTCCTTCAGCTTATCGAGACCGTAGGCGAGCGCGGCGGCGGTGGGCTCGTTGACGATGCGTTCGACCTTCAGGCCCGCGAGTTCGCCGGCGCGGATGGTGGCGTTGCGTTGCGCGTCGTTGAAGTAGGCCGGCACCGTGATGACGGCGCGGGTCACGGGTTCGCCGAGCGAGGCCTCCGCGTCGTGCTTCAGCTTCTTCAGGATCTCCGCGGAGATTTCCTCCGGCGTCCAAGCGCGGCCGTGCAAGGGGATGGTGACGGGGCCGGTGCCTTCGCCTTGGACCGGATACGTCACCAGCATTTCCTCGCGGGGGATGTCGCTGCCGCGGCGGCCCATGAAGCGTTTCACGGAATAAATGGTTTCGGCTGGCTTCAGCACCCGCACCCGGTTGGCCCGGTGGCCGACGATGGGGTCGGCTTCCGGCCCGGCAACATGCACCACCGACGGCGTCAGGCGCTGGCCCTCGGCGTCCGCGATGACATACGGAATGCCGCTGTCCACGACGGCGACGAGCGAATTGGTGGTGCCGAGATCAATGCCGACAATCTTGCTCATGAGCGCGCGGAAGGTGGGTGACGAAGGCGCATCCGGCAAGGCACGCCCCGGTCACGATCGCCGAGGCGAAAAACGCCCGGCTGAACCCATGGTTCGGCCGGGCGTTCGCAGTTCCCTAGGCGCCGCGGGGACTAGAACTTTCTGGGCTTGCCCCCGGACACCTCCGGCTCGTCCAGCAAGGTTACGCTGACCCCTCTGGCAAACTCCTCGGCATTGATGCGCCCCTCGCTGAAGTCCGTCACGTCCTTGCCTGTTGCCCGGAACGTCATCACGGAGGCCACGGCATCGCGGCGGGAAGAACTGGCCCGGACCGAGGTATTCCGCTCGCCCGAGTGGGTAATCACCGCCTTCGACCGCTTCCCTCCCTTGCCCGAGACCTGAACCACCACGTGATCCTGTGGTTTGAGGCCACGGATGTTCGCGGCACTTCGCAACGCCGCGACGATTCGCTGTTTCAGGCGGTCCACCTTGCTGCCGTCGAAGCCTCGGGGCTCCTCCGTTGGGTCCGCATCGTCGTCGAGTTCCTCCGGTTCGCCTTTGCCGGCCACTTCGCGGCGCGCCTTTTCCCAGGCTTCGTCTTTCTTCTCCTTTGCCTCGGCTTTCTTCGGCTCGTCGGCCGCGGGAGAACTTAGCGGGTAATCCACGCTGAGCAGGAAGACGGCGCCGTAACCGTCCAGATACAGGGCGTCCAAATCGGCGCGTCCGCCCAACCGCAGGTCGCCGAAGTCGAAGCGGAACCGGCTGGCGCTGTGGCCATCCGGCGAGGCGGTCTTCTGGAGCAGGCGCGACATGATGGTGAGGTCCTCCCGGATCTGCGCGACTTGGTCGCCCGTGGCGTCCGGCGCCGGCACCACCAGCAACCGACTCGTATTGGGACCGGCGGCGTCGATCCGGACGGTCCGGAACTGGCGTTGCACGTCCCGCATGGCCCGGGCGACCTCCTCGTGCGCGCCCCGCAGGTCGTCCTGCGCCTCGCGCAGGGCTTCGCGGACGGGACTTTCGTCGTCGTCATCCACCTCGATTTCGACCTTCTCGACGATCCGGGGCGGCGGCACCGGAGGAGTGGGCGCGGCGGGTGGAACCGGGGCGACATCCGCGGCAAACAGGGTGGGCGTGGCAGTCAGGCTTGCCCAGGCCAGCAATACGACGAATTGGACTCGGAATGGACTTTTCATGGTTTGTCTTTTGGCAGGGAGGAATCGAACGCGCCGCCGGCGTCACTGCCGGCGGGCAAATAGGAAGCGAGCAGGTTCAGCTGCGACTCGGCCTGCTGGAACCCGGCCCCGGTCTTGCGCGCGAGGGCGGACAACCCGCTGCGAACGGCGGCCAAGTCCTCAGCGTGCTGTCGGTTCAGCGTATCCAGCGCGGCGATCCAGTCCTGCCGTTCCTCGGAGCGGGCGACGTTGAACTGGCGGCTGAACTCCGTAAGAAAACTGCGATTCTGCTCCGCCGTGGCAGCGACCGTCGCGGCGGCCATCGCCTTGAGATCCTCCTCATGACGCTGCCGGAGTTCCGCGGTGATCTGTTCCCGCGAGGCGGCGATCTGCCGTTCCACCTCCGCCGGGCTCAATCCGGTGGTCCGTCCCGCAATGAATCCCGCAAGCAAAACCACCGAAGCCGCCATCGCCCAGCGGACGACGGTC
>JBIIUN010000323.1:0-6052 GCA_044339945.1 Kapaibacterium sp. (SeqCode) | reverse complement strand
CTGAAAAGCGACGCCCCGGGCGCGTCATCGGCCATGTCCGGGCTGGACAGCGGAAGTGTCCGGCTGCCGAATGCAGAACAACCACCATGAACCAGCCCCTGCGCGCACTCCTTCTCGCCTGGCTGGCCCTGTTTGGGCCCGTCGCCCTCGCCGCCCCCGCCGCCGCGCCGGGCAAGCCGCAGCGGCTCACCTCCCCTGACCAGGTGCCCGCGGGCCTGGCCAAGTCCGATTGGCAGGGCATCCGCGCCGCGTATGCGGCGGGGCGGCACGAGTTCCAGCCCGCACCGCTCACCACCGATCCGATCGCCCAGCAGGCTTATCTCAAGGCCAGCAATACCGAGGCGGGCGACTTCTTCGGCTCTTCGGTGGCGGTGTCGGGCGACACGGTGGTCGTCGGGGCCCGGTGGGAAGACAGCAACGCCAGCGGCGTGAACGGCAACGAGACCGACAATAGCATCAACGATGCCGGCGCGGCCTACGTGTTTGTGCGAAGCGGCACGGGCTGGACTCAGCAGGCCTACCTCAAGGCCAGCAATCCCAGGGTGGGTCACAGCTTCGGCCAGTCGGTGGCGGTGGCGGGCGACACGGTGGTCGTCGGGGCCGGTGGGGAACCGGCCTACGTGTTTGTGCGGAGCGGCACGGTCTGGAGCCAGCAGGCCTACCTCAAGGCCAGTAATACCGGGGTGGGTGACAACTTCGGCGTCTCGGTGGCGGTGTCGGGTGACACGGTGGTCGTCGGGGCCCGATTGGAAGCCAGCAACGCTACCGGCGTGAATGCCCCATTCACGGGCGGAACCGGGACTCAGGCCGACAACACCGCCTATGCTGCCGGCGCGGCCTATGTGTTTGTGCGGATCGGCACCACTTGGACCCAGCAAGCCTACCTCAAGGCCAGCAATACCGAGGCGGGTGACGAGTTCGGCTCCTCGGTGGCGGTGTCGGGCGACACGGTGGTCGTCGGGGCCCCCTTGGAAGACAGCAACGCCACCCGCGTGAACGGCAACGAGGCCGACAACAGCGCCAGCACGGCTGGCGCGGCCTACGTGTTTTTGCGGAGCGGCAACACCTGGAGCCAGCAGGCCTACCTCAAGGCCAGCAATACCGAGGCGGAAGACCAGTTCGGCTGGTCGGTGGCGGTGTCGGGCGACACGGTGGTTGTCGGGGCCCATTGGGAAGACAACAACGCCACTGGCGTGAACGGCAACGAGACGGACAACAGCGCCAGCTTGGCCGGCGCGGCCTACGTGTTCGTGCGGAACGGCGCCACCTGGACGCAGCAGGCCTACCTCAAGGCCAGCAATACCGAGGCGGATGACCGATTCGGCCAGTCGGTGGCGGTGTCGGGCGACATGGTGGTCGTCGGTGCCCCGAGGGAAGCCAGCAACGCCAATGGCGTGAACGGCAACGAGACGGACAACAGCGCCGGCTTTGCCGGCGCGGCCTACGTGTTTATGCGGAACGGCGCCACTTGGAGCCAGCAGGCCTACCTCAAGGCTAGCAATACCGGGGCGGGTGATGCTTTCGGCCTTTCGGTGGCGGTTTCGGGCGACACGGTGGCCATAGGTGCTGTTTTGGAACACAGCAACGCCACCGGAGTGAACGGTAACCAGGCCGACAACAGCCGCAACGCAGCCGGGGCGGCCTACCTCTTCGCCGGCGTGGGTCCGGTCACGCCACCCGTGGCCGGCCTGACGCTCCGACTCGCGCCCGGGGCTGGCGGCGAACGGCGCTTCATCGCGACGGGCACCCCCGGGGTAGCCCACCGGCTCCAAGCCGCCGCGACCATCACCGGCCCGTGGACCGACGTGCCCGGAGCCGGGGCCGCCGGCACCGTCGCCGCCAACGGCGAGCTCCTGCTCGAGGACGCCACCCCGCCCAGCGACACCGTCTTCTACCGCGCGATCGGTCCGTGAACCCGCTGCCCCGGCCGGGCGCAGCCGCCGGGGCCGGTTCGCGCGGTCGCCGCGGGCGTAAGTCCGTGGGCGTGCCGGCCACCGACTCACTCGGCCGCTGCCGCGGCGAGCACGCTGCCCGCGAATCGCTTCGACAAGCCGAAGCAGGAACGGGACGCTGGAGCCTCACATTGAACCGATGGCAATGGGCCGCCGCCAAACGGTCGGACAGGAACCCCAAGGAACGGAAGGCGGCGGCGAGCAATCACATGAACACTTCCACCCTCCTGCGGGTTGGTTTCGCCCTGTTGGCCTGGGCCTGGACCACCGCAGCCCAGACGGCCCCGGCCAAGCGCCCCAACATCCTGCTCATCATGGCCGATGATCTGGGCTTCTCCGATCTCGGCTGTTACGGGGGCGAAATCGCGACGCCGAACCTGGACGCGCTCGCGCAGGGCGGACTCCGGTTCACCCAATTCTACAACACCGCCCGCTGCTGGCCGTCGCGGGCGGCGCTGCTCACGGGCTACTACGCGCAGCAGGTGCGCCGCGACACGGTGCCGGGAATTCCCAGCGGCACCGCTGGCACGCGGCCGGAATGGGCGCGACTCGTGTCGGAACGGCTGCGCCCGCTGGGCTACCGTTCGTATCACTCGGGCAAGTGGCACCTCGACGGGAAGCCGTTGCAGAACGGGTTCGACCATTCCTACAGCCTCAACGACCACGACCGCTACTTCGCGCCGCAACTGCACACGGAAGACGGGGTGGCCCTGCCGGCGGTGGCGACCAACGCCGGTTACTATGCGACCACGGCAATTGCCGATCACGCCATCAAGTGCCTGAAGGAACACGCGGAGCAGCATCGTGACCGGCCGTTCTTCGGGTTCGTTGCCTTCACGGCGCCCCACTTCCCGCTGCAGGCGCCGGCCGACGACATCGCCCGATACCGCGATCGTTATCTCGCCGGATGGGACGCGCTCCGGGCGGAACGCTGGCGCCGGATGCAGGCCCTGGGCATCGGCGGCAGCGCCTTGGCCGCGGTCGAACGTGAAGTCGGTCCGCCGTATGCGTTTCCCGAAGCCATCGCCCAGCTGGGACCGGACGAGGTGAATCGGCCGCTGGCCTGGACCGAACTGACGGCCGCCCAACGGAGGTTTCAGGCGGACAAGATGGCGGTCCACGCCGCGATGGTGGAGCGGATGGACCGCGAGATCGGCCGGATGCTGGCGCAGCTCCGCGCCCTGGGTTCGCTGGAAGACACCCTCGTGCTGTTCCTTTCCGACAACGGGGCGAGTGCCGAGATGATGGTGCGCGGCGACGGCCACAATCCGGACGCCGAGTGCGGCACCGGGGCGACGTTCCTCAGCCTCGGGCCCGGTTGGTCCAGCCTGGCCAACACCCCGTTTCGCCGGCACAAGACTTGGGTTCATGAAGGCGGCATTGCCACGCCGCTGGTGGTGAACTGGCCCCGGGGGATTGCGGCCCGTGGTGAGCTCCGGCGCGCCCCGGGCCACGTCGTCGACCTGGTGCCCACGATCCTCGAACTCGCCGGCGCCCAGCCGGCCCGGACCACGGACGTGGCGTCAGCTCCACCGGTGCCCGGACGGAGCCTGGTCCCGCTGTTGGCCCAGGACGGTTCCGTGGCCCGCGATTCGATCTGGTGGCTGCACGAGGGCAACCGCGCGCTGCGGGTTGGCGACTGGAAGATTGTGTCGGCCGGCAAGGACGGTGCGTGGGAGCTATACGACCTCGCCCACGATCGTTCGGAATCCAAGAACCTCGCCGCCGAGCTGCCGGAGAAGGTCCGGGAGCTTTCGGAACGCTGGGAGAAGCAGACCCAGGAGCATTCCGCCTTGGCGCTTCGGACCGGGCCATCCCCTGACTCGGCGTGGAAACACTCCGGCTCGGTCCATGTCGATACGACGCCCGAGGGGGCGAACCTCCCGGCGTCGGCTTTGGTGCGGGACTTCCCCCTGCTGGTGCGCCTCGACCGGGAGTTCCTTGATTTCAGCGAAGCGCAGCCGAACGGCGCGGACCTGCGGGTTGCCACCGCCACGGGTGAACGGTTGGCGTTCCAGATCGAGGAATGGGACGCAGCCCGCGGGACGGCCAGCGTCTGGGTCCGCGTTCCCGCGATCCGGGGGAACGAGCGGCAGGAAATCCGGCTCCATTGGGGCAAGGCCGACGCGGTGAGCGAATCAAGCGGGGCCGCCGTCTTCAATGAGTCCAACGGTTACCTGAGCGTCTGGCACCTGAACTCGCCGGTGAAGGACGAGGTGGGCACGCTCAAGACGAAGGACGAGGGCACCACCGCCAGCGTGGGGACAATCGGTGCCGGTCGGCATTTCGCGGGCGGGCAAGGGCTCTTCGGCGGCGAGCAGATTGCGGGTTATCCGGTCGGGTCGGCGGCGCACACATCGGAGGCCTGGCTGCGCCCGGAAAAGGTGAACACCACCGCGCTCGCTTGGGGCAACGAGCAGGCCCAGGGGAAGGTGGTCATGCAGTTTCGTAGCCCGCCCCACATCAACTTGGACTGCTATTTCTCCGACGGGAACGTCCGCAGCCGGAGCCGGCTGACGAACTCCCAGTGGGTCCACGTCGTGCATACCTACGCAAAAGGGGACTCGCGGGTCTATGTGAACGGAGTCCTCGACGGGGCCGCCACTTCGCGGGCGACGCCGTTGGCGATCCGAAGCCCGGCGCGGCTGTGGATCGGTGGCTGGTATGGCAACTACGACTTTGTCGGCGACATGGACGAGGTTCGCGTTTCCCGGGTGGCCCGTTCGGCGGATTGGGTTCGGCTCCAGTTCGAGAACCAGAAGCCGCTGCCGACGGCCGTCGGTGTGGTCATGCGCCCGGGGGCGGCGTTTTCGGTCACGCCCCCGCATGCCACCGTGCGCGAAGGGCAAAGCGCGACGTTCGTCGCGGAGGCCGGCGGGGCAGCGAAGGTGTTCTGGACCCTGAAGGCCGAGGGGCGCGAGGACGTGGTCGCCGTGGACCGGTTCCAGTTCACGCTGGAGGCGGGCCGGGTGACGGGGCGCAAAACCGCCGTGCTTCAATTCAAGGCCGTCTATCCCACCGGCGTGAAGACCCGGGACATTCCGATCACGGTGGAAGAAGACATACCGGACCCCGCCTTCACGCTGAAGGCACCCGCGGCTTGGGATGGCCGCACGGCGATTGAGGTGGTGCCCAAGGTCAGCAACCTGAAGGCGATGCAGGCGAAGGGGGCAGGGGAACTGAAGACCGAGTGGAACGTCTCGCCGTTCGCCGTGATCAAGGAGGTCGCGCCCGGAAGACTCATCCTGAAGCGTGCGCAAAACAGCGGACAACTGACGGTGACGGCGACGATCAGCAACGGTGGCAAGCCGGTGACCCGGAGCGTCAACCTCACCGTGAAGGAGCCGAAACGGGATGCCTGGGTGGCGCGAACTCCCGCACGGGACGAGCAGCCGGAGGAGGGTCAGTTCTACGCCCGCGACGACCGGAATGAGGGGACGCTCCACTGCAACGGCACCCTGGCGGAACCGGCCGATTCGGTTTTCCTCAGATTGTTCGCCGACGGCTCGCTGGTGAAGACCGAGCGGAAAAAACCCGGCGCGGACCGATCCTATGCCTTCGCGGTGAAGCTCAAGCCCGGGTTGATCCGCTATCGCGTCGAGTTTGGGACCACGGCCGGCGGCCGGGAGACCGTGCGGCATACCGCGGGCAATCTCGTTTGCGGCGATGCGTTCATCATCGACGGCCAGTCCAATGCCCTGGCCACGGATACCGGCGAGAAATCCCCGCCCGAGACCAACGAATGGATTCGCAGCTACGGGCGTCCGTCCGGCGACCCGAAGGAAAACGTGGGCAACCTCTGGTGCAACCCGGTCTGGAAGGCGGAGCAGGGTGAAAGGGCGGAGCTGGGGTGGTGGGGCATGGAGCTCGCCAAGCGTTTGGTCGAAAGCCAGCGCGTGCCGATCTTCATCGTGAACGGCGCCGTGGGCGGCACGCGCATTGACCAGCATCAGCGCAACCCCGCCAACCCGGCCGACCTCGACTCGATCTACGGACGGATGCTGTGGCGGGTCCGGCAGGCGAAGCTGACCCACGGCATTCGCGGCATCTTGTGGCATCAGGGCGAGAGCGATCAGGGCTCGGATGGTCCGACGGGTGGT
>JBIIUN010000322.1:0-6080 GCA_044339945.1 Kapaibacterium sp. (SeqCode) | reverse complement strand
GCCGGACCGGTCGGGCCCACAGCGCCCTACTACTACCGCATCCACGGCCCGACGGTGCTGATCGAGTTCGACAACAACCATGCTCCCGGCCGCAAAGACGGGCCGGTGAACCACATCCACTCCGTCTTCCGCGACCCGCAGAACGACTACGGCGAGGACCTGCTGAAGCGGCACCTGGAAGAAAGCCACGGGCAAAAGCGGCCGTAGGCGGTCGCCCGTGGCCGGACAATCCGCCCCACGCCCAACCGTTCGTCGCGGGGGCGGTTACTGCGGCGGCGGTAGGATTTCGATCCCGTATTTCGGGGCCACGGCGAGCAGCTTTTCAATGTCCGCCTGAGTCACGGGCGTGGGCGGGGAATCAAACGAAGGCACGGGCGTCGCGCACTCGGCTAGGAATCGATCGAACCCAGGGGGCGTCACGTGAATGAGCATCTTGGCCGGGGCGTTGCTCTCGTTCCGGAAGGCGTGGGGGATGCCCCGCGGCGCCTGGATAAACGAACCCGCCTTCGCGACGATCCGCTGTTCACCGAGGCGGAAGGTGACTTCGCCTTCCAGGATGAAGAACGACTCGTCCTCGCGGTGGTGGATGTGCGGCGGTGGTCCGCCGCCGGGGAGGACCCGGGACTCGGCAAGGGTATACACGCCACCGGTTTCTTCACCGGTGGCGAGGATGCGATAGACGTCGCCGACTGCGGAATAGGCGACGCCTTCGCCCGCATGGCGGAGAATGGTTTGGGTGGGCTGAGACATGGAGCGAATGGAGTTAAACTTCGGAAAACGCTGCGGAGTATCAGCCCGGGGTCGGCCAGACTTCAAAGCGGATTTCGCAAGCCGTCTGCCAAGGGGCGTCGGGCCGGAGTCAGGCGTCGATTAGTTCCGCGACCTTGTCGGTGATGTTGCCCGACTTCATCAGCGATTCGCCGACGAGGATCGCCTCGGAACCGCAGGCCATGAGGCGCTCGACGTCGCGGCGCGAGTGGATGCCGCTTTCGGCGACCAGCAGGCGGCTGCGGGTGGCCTCATCGTCGGCGCGGAAGAGGAGTTTCGCGAGGCGTTCCGTGGTCGCGAGGTCCACCTTGAAGGTCTTCAGGTCGCGGTTGTTCACGCCCACGAGGCGGGCGCCGCACTTGAGGGCGCGTTCCAGTTCGGCCTCGTCGTGGACCTCGACCAGGACCGTCAGGCCGGCGGCGTCGGCGAGGGCGTGGAAATGGGCGAGCTGTTCGTCGGTCAGGATGGCGACGATCAGCAGGATGGCGTCGGCACCCCACTGGATGGCTTCGAGAATCTGGCGCTCGTCGATGATGAAGTCCTTGCGCAGCAGCGGCAGGCCGACGGCGGCGCGGATGGCCTTGAGGTATTCCAGCGAGCCCTGGAAAAACTGCTCGTCGGTGAGCACCGACAGGCAACTCGCGCCGGCCGCCTCGTATTCGCGGGCAATGCGGACGGGATCGAAGTCGGGACAGATGACGCCGAGGCTGGGCGACGCCTTCTTCACCTCGGCGATGAGCCCGATGTCGCCCTTGCGGGGCCGGCCAAGGGCGCCGAAGAAATCCCGCACGCCGGAACCGCGCTGCTGGATGGCTTCACGAAGCTGGAAGGCGGCCACCGGCCCCTCGGGAAGGCGGGCGACTTCAACGCGCTTTTGAACGACGATGGTGTCGAGGATTGTCATCGGTTGTCGCGGTGGGATGGGTGGACTGGGATGTGGGTGAAGCTCACTTGATTGGGTTTTCCTCGCACACTCTGACGTCGGCGCAAAACACCTCCCGGTAGCCAGCGTTGGTTTCGATGCGAACCTGTTCCCAGCGATCGTTCCTCCCGACCACGTGCATTGATAGAATCGTTACTATTCCATGCCATGGTTGCTCAAACACCCGGTAGTTGTATGCGTTACCAAAAACCAAGAAGCGGGGTTCAAATTCCTCGTCCCGTTCAAGAATCGGCAACTCGACCTGCATGACGACCAAGTTAGCTTCGATGTCTTCGATGACCCGATGAAGCTGTGCGTCGTGCACATAGATTTCAGAAACCTCCATGAGGCAAAACTAGCTAGGGCCTACTCCTCCTCATCCTTCAGTCCCGGTATCCGTTTGGCCGGCTGGCCGGCGCGGAGCCAGCCGTTCACATAGGCGTCGAGGTCGCCGTCCATCACGGCCTGCACGTTGCTGGTCTGCACGCCGGTGCGGAGGTCCTTCACCATGCGGTAGGGCTGGAACACGTAGCTGCGGATCTGGTTGCCCCAGCTCACGCTGCCCTTTTCGCCGTAGAAGCGCTCCATCTCTCCCTTGGCTTCGTCGAGCTTCAGCGCGAAAAGCTTGGAGACGAGCATCGCCATGGCGGTGGCTTCGTTCTGCGCCTGGCTGCGCTGGGCCTGGGAAGCGGCGACGAGGCCGGTGGGCAAGTGGGTGAGGCGAACGGCGGTTTCGACCTTGTTCACGTTCTGCCCGCCCTTGCCGCCGGAGCGGAAGGTGTCGCGCAGGATCTCGCTCTTCGGGATGACGATGTCGCTTTCGCTGATGTCCGAGATTTCCGCGATGACATCGACGCTGGAGAAGCTGGTGTGCCGGCGTTTGTTGGAGTCGAACGGCGAGATGCGGACCAGGCGATGGACGCCGCGCTCGGCCTTGCAGAAGCCGTAGGCGTTTTCGCCCTCGACCCGGAACGTCACGCTCTTGAGGCCCGCGGAATCGCCCGGCAACGCGTCGGTGACCTCCCATTTCCAGCCGCGGGCGTCGAACCAGCGGCCATACATGCGGGACAGCATTTCCGCCCAATCCTGCGCCTCGGTCCCGCCCGCGCCGGCGTTGATGCTGAAGATGGCGTTCCGGTGGTCGTGCGGGCCGGTGAGCAGCACGGTGAGCTCGAACGTATCGACGGACCGGGTCAAGGCGGCGAGTTCGGCGTCGGCTTCCTTCTGGACGGCGTCCTGGCCGGCGGGCGGTTCGGCTTCGCCGAGTTCGAGCAGCACGCCGACGTCATCGAGTTTTTGCCCGAACCGGATCAGGGGCTCGGACTTCTTCTTCAGCGCGTTGGCCTCCTCGATGACCTTCTTGGCGGCTTCCTGGTTGTTCCAAAAGGTGTCCGAAGCCATTTGCGCGTCGAACTCCGCGATCCGCTTTTGGGCGGCGGGAAGGTCCACGAACTTGCGCAACTGGCTGAGCTTGGACGCGAGGGCATCCAGATTGGCCCGCGTGACTTCGAACATAAGGCGCGGAAGGTAGGCGGCGGCCGCAAGCGGGCGCTAGGGGGAAGTTTGCGGCGAACTGAAGGCCAAAAGGTTGGTCGGTCGGAAGGTGCGCGAAGTTCACGCGGGGTGCGGAAAGTTCACGCACCGCCGGACGGAATCGACGGGCCCTCGGCGGAAAAAGAAACGCCGCCCGTCTCGCGACAGGCGGCGTTTCACCCAAACGACCCTAACCTATGCCCGACCACTCGGACGGGCGACATCACCATAGCCAGCGCAGTGCCAAGTGCCTGCACGACAGCGAAAAACGTGGCCGTCATTCCCGGCGCACGCCGAAGTGATGCAGCACGTTGCGGAACAGGGCACCGAACCGGGCGTCGGCCTGGAGCGCCCAGCCGCTGCCGATGCTGCCGGCATTGAAGACCAAGCCGCCTTCCGGGCGTTCCCACCAGATCAGCTCGCCGCCCTGGTCGGTCTTCGGCCGGATGGGGCGGAAAAAATAGTCGAAGGCGGAACCGCCGTGCTGCCAGGGCAGGATGCCGTTGGCGAGTTGGGTGATGCCGGCCGGTTCGGGCGGCACCACGCCACCGGCGGGATTCGGCAATTCCTGGAGTGCGGCCAGGGTGGAAAGCCGGATGTCGAACTCATGGCCGTTGGCGAGGGAGGTGCCGTCGGGCGCCACGCCGAGCAGGTCGCCGGCCTTGAGGCCGGTCGGTTCCGGTTGGTGAAAGAGGAAGTGATCGGCCTGCGTGACGCGATACGGCCCGAAGTTCCTCGGGTTGCCCTGATCGTTCCAGCCGAGGGTTTCGAGGCCGGTCCAGCGCCAGCCGGGGTGGCCGCAGTCGCGCAGCAGGCCGCCGCGTTCACCGTCGTGACTGTGCCAGGATTCGCCCCGTTCGTGGGGCCGCATCTGGTCGCCGGGCGCGTCCACCTTCCGGCATTCCATCACCCGCGTGTCGCGGTCGAAACTGACGCGCCAGAACAGCGAATTGCCCGAGAAGATCGCGGTCTTGCCGCCGCGGCGCTGGAAGGCGTCGAGCCCCGCCAGCATCGGGAGCGACCAGTATTCGTTGTGCCCGTTGATGATCACGACCCGATGCCGCCGGAGCAGCGCGGGATCGCGGTGCAGGTCGTCATCGGTCGCGACGTCGTAGGCGTAGCCTTCCCGTTCCAGCCAGGCGTGGAGGAATCGTTCGGCCCGCATCAGGTGGCTGTAACGCGTCGGGCCGCCGTAGAGCAGGAAAGGCGCCGCCGCGGGCCAGGGCATCCGCAGGCCCACCTGGTAGGTGCCCTGGCCGGCGGCATGGCGGCGGTAGAGGTTGAACGCCGGCGGGTTCCCGGCGGAATTCGGCAGCCCATCGGTGCCGACGACGGCGTGGAGGGAGTCCGGCCAGACCCCGAACGGCGCACCGTTGTAGGCCCGCCAGGTGTTGGTGGCGCACAGCACGAGAATCGGGGCGGGCGGGGCGCGGCGAGCCCGACGCACGACGAACGTGATGTCGTAGGGCGGCGGCGCCTTGCCCGCCCGCGCGGGGCGTTGCAGGCGGGCGACGTAGATTCCCGGCCGGGCCGAAACGGGGACCGACCACGTGAAGGTGGGCGTCCACCGGCAATCGTAGAGGTCGTCGGCCGCGAGGCGCAGACCATGGCCGCGCCGTGGGTCTTGGCGCGGATCATGGCGGCCGAAGCGCGGAACCTCCCCCCGGAATGACGGGCCGCCGATCATCCAGGTGCCATGATTCACAATGCGGCCGTGGCGCCGGTGCGACGACGCATCGGCCACGCGGTCGCCGCGTTCCTCCGCGAAGGTCCAACCGCCCAGCACCCCCCGGCCCCTCGCGGGGACGAGTCCCTGTTCGCGGAATCGGCGCCGAAGGGTTTCGTCATCGAGCGCATGGTCATACAGCGCGCATTGCCCGAGGTCGGCATCCAGGAAACGCAGGGCCGAGCCGTGGTCTCCCATCGCGCCCAGGCGCAACGGATGTGTGCCCGGCCGGAAAGGACCGGCGAAGGCCCAGCTCCCGGCGCATTCGCCGTCCACGAACACCTGCTTCTGGGCGCCGTCCCAGCGGGCGACAACGTGGTGCCAGGCACCGCGCTTCAACACGCCGGGCGCGGTCCGGTGGATTTCGGCTTCATCCGGTCCGACGCCGTTGCCGAGGAAAAAGCCAACGTAGCCGTCCTTGCCGAGGCCGAGCGCGAAGCCTTCGTCGCTCTGCTTGTCCTCCTGGGAAATGATGCCGGCGATGCGGTCGAGCGCCCAGGGCCGAACCCAGGCCTCCAGGGTGAGTCCGCGCGGGGCCCCGGTCACGGGGTGCCCGACATGAACGTAGCTGCCCGGATGAATGGGCTGCGGCCGGGCGGGAAACTCGCCGGCGTCGTGCACCAACTGGTCGCCTGCCGGGTCGTCAATCTGCCGGCCCAAACGAAAGATCCGGGCCCGGACCGGTTCTTCCGTGGACAGATGAAAGGCGATCTGGCGCCCCGCCATCACGCTGTGGGCATCCCCGTAGCCGTGGACGCCGACCGGTTGGAACGGCGTGTGGGGCGGAAGTCTCGCCGCCGCGGGCCGGGTTTCCGCCTGCGCGGCCGGCCAGACAGCCAACGTGGCGGCCCCGGCGGCCGAGGCCTTGAGAAAGGTGCGTCGCGAGGTGGAAGCCATGCCGATTGTTGGCAGGGAGAGGAGCCGTTCGGCAAGCCGCACCAGGGAACATCAGTCGCGCCGGGCCTTCTTCAGGACTTCCTTCAACGTCACTTCGGCGCCCCCGCGGCGTTTGCTTTCGTCGGCCGCCTCCATGAAGGCGAAGATCTCGATCGTTTCCTCCGGGGAAACGGGGGCGACCCCGGTCTCGAAGAACTTCACGGCCGCTTGGACCAGCGGCGCGTAACCATCGTA
>JBIIUN010000321.1:0-6090 GCA_044339945.1 Kapaibacterium sp. (SeqCode) | reverse complement strand
GAAGCCGGCGACGCCGTCACGCTCATCACCATGCACGCCGCGAAGGGCCTGGAATACCCGCATGTCCAGATCGTCGGGCTGGAGGACGGCCTCCTGCCGCACTCGCGCTCGAAGGTGGAGGGCACGCTGGACGAGGAACGCCGGCTCTTCTACGTGGCCATCACCCGCGCGCGGCTGACGCTCCGGATCTCGCACTGCGGCGGCCGGAAGAAATACGGCCAGGTGCTGCCCTGCCACCCTTCACCCTTTCTCAAGGAACTGCCGCCCGAGTGCGTCGAGAACGCCGAGGACGTGGCCACCAAACACGTCGAGAAGGAAGCCGGCGGCAACTGGTTCGACGCCATGCGTGCGGCGCTGGAGTAAGGGATATCCCCGGCTCCATCACGATGGACACAACGGGAGGCTCGGCGGACGAGCCTCCCCCAGACCAGCGCCCGGCCGGCGCATGAGCACGAGGACAAAAAAGCCGCCGGGATTGCCGGCGGCTTCGCGCAAGGGAACGGCGGGAACGCTCAGTAGTTGTATTGGCGCGTGCCGTTGAGCAGCACGTAGCCGGTCCGCTCGAGATACCAGTTGAAATCCGTGCGCCCCGCGGCGTCGAAATTCACCGTCGTCGGATACTGGTAGCGGACCGCGGTGTATTTGGAGGAGCGGCTCAGCCACTTCTTGATCTCCGAGTGGCCGTCGGCGAACGAGAAACCGCAGGCGCCGTTGTGATAGGAGGCGGGAATGTCCTGCCAGGCTCCTGCCGTCGGGTTGTTGATGAAGTAGCCGTCGTTGATGGAGTCGGGATGCTCGTCCAGCACCAGCCACGTCTTGCCGGGCGCGGGCACGCTGCTCTGCTTGAGGAATTGAACGCGGTCCTGGAAGCCCCAGTTCCGGCCCTGGGCGGTGGGATCGTTGCCGATGCTGAAGCGGCCGAAGAAGGAGTTCATCGCCAGGCTGCGATTACGACGGGCCCAGTTCGCCCGCTTTTGGGCCGGCGCCACGTAGATGTCGGCGGGACACTTGTAAACCCCGACGGCACCGCCGGTGTATTTGCCGAGCACGCCGTTGGCGACCCAGGCCAGGTTGGTGACGCTCCGGTCGGCGGTGCCACCGCCCGAACCCCACGTCATGACGTTGTTCACCCAGTTGTCGAACTTGTTCTGTTCGATGGCCTGGACCGTTTCCGACACGCCGTAGTTGTTGGCCACGGCATCATTGAAGTCGGTGGAATACAGGTGCCAGCCCAGCGTGAGCTGCTTGGTGTTGCTGAGGCAGGCGATGCCCTGCGCCTTGGACTTCGCCTTCCCCAGTGCCGGCAGGAGCATGCCGGCCAGAATGGCGATGATCGCGATGACGACGAGCAGCTCAATCAGGGTGAAACCCTGACGGAAGCGTGATGAGGGACCGGAAACTCGCATAAGATGTGTATGATTTGCGCCAAACAGATGTCCTTTCGGCAACGGTTTGGCAAGCGCCAGTTCATCCGCCGCCGACTTCGCGGGCACAGCTCCACCGTCTCGCACTGCCCCGGCAGCCAGGACGGAAGCCGGTCGTGCCGCCAATTCCTGACTCTGGCGCAGGGCCGGCATCCGGCTTCGTCCCGATCATGGACTCGTATCTCGCGGTCGGGGCGTCCCGGAATCAGGCCTCCGCCCCTTTCGGCTCCGCCAGGGTCCGGCCAGCCTTGGCGGGCCGTTAGGCGGCCAAACGCTCGGCGAGGAATTTCTCCAGCTTGAGCGAGTCGACGGCGAACAGCCGGATGCCCTCGGCCAGCTTCTCCGTGGCCATGGCGTCCTCGTTGTGCTGCCAGCGGAAGGCCGATTCGCTGAGCGAAATCTTTTCCAACGACGTGCCCGCGGCCGCTTCCGGCGCCAGCTTGCGCGCCACGGGACCGGTCCCGCCCGCGAGTTCCTCCAGCAAGGCGGGCGCGATGGTCAGCAGGTCGCAGCCGGCCAGTTCCAGGATTTCGTCCCGGTTGCGGAAGCTGGCGCCCATGACCTCGGTCGCGTAGCCGAACTTCTTGTAGTAGGCGTAGATCTTCGTCACCGACTTCACGCCGGGATCCTCGGCCGGGGCATAGCTCGCCGTGCCGGTGGCCTTCTTGTGCCAGTCAAGGATGCGGCCAACGAACGGCGAGATCAGTTGCACGCCGGCCTCGGCGCACGCGACGGCCTGCGCAAACGAGAACAGCAGCGTGAGGTTGCACCGGATGCCGTCGCGCTTGAGCTCGGCGGCGGCGCGGATGCCTTCCCAGGTCGAGGCCAGCTTGATGAGGATGCGTTCGCGCGGAATGCCGGCAGCCTCATACATGGCGATGAGCTGACGCGCCTTCGCAACACTCGCCGCGGTGTCGAACGACAGCCGGGCGTCCACCTCGGTCGAGACGCGGTTCGGCACGATTTTCAGGATCTCCAAGCCGAAGGCGACGGCCAGCTTGTCCATGCACAGGCCCAGCGCCGCGGCCGCGGTCGGCGCCTCGCGTTTTGCGTCGGCGACCGTGCGGGCCACCACCTCGGCGTATTCGGGCATGGTGGCCGCCTTGAGCAGCAGGCTGGGGTTGGTGGTGGCGTCGCGGGGCTGATACTTCCGCATCGCCGCGAAATCGCCGGTGTCGGCGACGACGATGCTGTGTTGCTTGAGTCCGGAAAGCAGGTCGCTCATGGGCGCAATCTTCGCCGAAGTCCGGGGCGGAAGCCAGCCGAAGGTCAGCCGACCGGCAACACCGGGCGCCAACAAAGTGCTGCCGGCATCTTGCCGGCAGGGCGGCAACACGTGCACTGATTAGGAAAAGGAGGTCCAGGCACTTCCCGGTGCCGAAACCTCCCGACGGGGTTCCCGCTGCCGCTGGCAAAAGAGCCCACCGTGAGAGTTCAGGCACACATCAACGGTCGCCCTCTCCGCCGGCAGGTTTCCGCTGATTATTCAACACCCGGCAGCAGCTTCTCCAGGTAGGCGACGTCCAGCCAGCGGCCAAACTTGAAACCGACCTGTTTGAAGAGCCCGACCCGTTCGAAGCCGAACTTGGCGTGCAGCCGGAGGCTGGCCTCGTTCTGCGCGTCGATGACCGCGAGGATTGCGTGCAGGCCGCGGACCTGCGCGGCCGAGACCAATGGCCCGAGCAGGGCGGCGCCCACTCCCCGGCCACGCGCCTCGGCGGCCACATAGACAGAATTCTCCGCGGTGAACCGGTAGCCCATGCGGTCGTGGAACTTGTTCAGGGCGCTCCAGCCGATGATCCGCCCCGGCCCGACGGAAGACGCTTCCTCGGCCACGAAGATCGCGTAGTCGTCCCGCTGGTGGGCATCGAACCACTCCTGGCGATGCTCCAGCGTGCGCGGCTCGTAGTCGTAGCTCGCGGTGGTCGTCAGCACCGCGTCGTTGTAGATGGCCAGGATTGCCGGGCAATCGTCCCGCATGGCCCGGCGCACAGTCAGTTCGCTCACGCCGGCAGTGTGGCGCCCGCGGGCGGGGCGTCGAGCGGGCTTTGTCGGCCGGGGCGGCCCGGCCCGCCAACTTCGGCGTCCGCGGGCTTTTCCGCCGGACACCCTTCGGGCGACGTGCCCGGATGACCTTCGCCCCGTTCCTCGGCACCGTGCTCGCCCTCGTGGGTGCATGTGGTCTGCTCGGCGCCGAAATGCCCAGACCCGCCGGCACCAACCTGCCCTCCGCGTCCGGCGAATACCTGATCCGCCAATGGACCTCGAACGACGGCCTGCCCCAGAACTCCGTCATCGCGATGGCGCAGACGACGGACGGCTACCTGTGGCTTGCGACCTTCGGCGGCCTGGCGCGCTTCGACGGGGTGCGCTTCGAGGTCTTTGATCCGGACCGGGTGCCGGGCCTGGAGAGCTATTACCTCTACCTCGTCGCCGATCTGGAAAATGGCCTGTGGCTGAGCCGTTCCGACGGGCCGGCCAGCCACTATGCGGACGGCCAGTTCCGCCGCCTGACCGGGGCGGACGGCCTGCCGAAGGGGGAGGCGTCGAGCATCCGGATGGCACCCGACGGCACGGTCTGGGCCGGGTCCACGGACGGCCGGCTGTTCCGGCGCGCGCAGGGCAAGTTCACCGAGGCGGTCCCGGCGCCCGACACCGACTGGGGGAACATGTGGAATTTCGGCTTCGATCACCAGGGCCGCATCTGGTGCGAAACCCGCGGCCAGCCAGGGTGGAACTGCCCGCCAACGGCATCGCGAGCAGCTCCATCTTCCCGGGCACCGACGGCTCCACGCTGTTGCTGGACCGGCACAGCGGCGTCATGCACCGCTGGCATGCCGGCGCCCTGACCAGCCATTTTGAGACCCCCGCGAGCATCGCCCAGAACGGGGCGCCGATCCGGACGTCCGACGGGACCTTCTGGTTCATGGTCAACGGCATCCTTCGCCGGCACCCGGTGACCGGCGACTGGAGCACCGTGGCGGAGGGCACTCCCCTCGCCCACACGACCCAGCGCAGCGCTTACGAAGACCGGGAGGGCAGCCTCTGGCTTGGCACCGACGGCGCGGGCCTGTTCCGCCTCCGCCGGCGCGCCGTCCAGGCCCTGCCCACCGCGACCGGCGCCACCCATCCCATCGTGCTGTCGGTGGCGGGCAGCGCGGACGGCACAGTGCTGGCCGCCGTGCACGGCCGGGGCGTCCAACGTTATTCCGGCCGGGCCTTCGCCCCGCAGCGGCTCGCGCCCGAACTCGGCGACAACGCCCTGGCTTGGTGCCTCGGGGGCATTCCCCGCGGCGGCGCCTGGATTGGCACTTACGGCCAGGGGGTCGTGCACCTGGCGGCGGACGGCGCCACCGCCCGCCATTATCTGCCCGACCAGGTCCCCGGCATCCTCGCCGGCCCTCACGGCGCCGTGCTCGTGGATTCGCTCGGGCAGGCCTGGGTCGGCGGCGAACAGGGGCTTTGCCGGGTGGCCGGCGACCAGGTCCGCCTCTGGACCCCGGCCCAAGGCCTGCCCGCGCACCCGATCGAGGCCATCGCCGAGGCCGGCGACGGCGCCGTGTGGCTCGGCGGCCGCCGCGGCCTCACCCGCCTCGACGACAATGGCACCCGCACCTACACCAAGGCCGATGGTCTGGCCCACGATCACGCGCGCTCCCTGTTCCGCGACACCGACGGCACCCTCTGGATCGGCGGCGGCGGCCTAACCCGTTACCGGACCGGCCGATTCGCCGCCATTCACGAGGTCGACGGCCTGCCGGTCGAGACGGTGAAGTCCATCGTCGCCGACAACCTCGGTTACCTCTGGTGGGGCACCCCGCGCGGCGTGTTCCGCTGTGCCAAAATCGAATTGGACGACTTCTGCGAAGGCCGCCGGAGACGCATCGAGCCGACCCGCTTCGACCTGGCCGACGGCATGCCTTCCAACGAGTGCAGCGGCTACCAGTCCGGCGTGTGGAAAGGTCCCGACGGGCGCCTGTGGTTTGCCACCATGAACGGGGTCGCGGTCATCGATCCGGCGAACCTGCCCAAGAACCCCGTCACCCCGCCGGTGGTGATCGAGACCGTCGCCGCCGACGGCCGGCGCCGCGACCCCGTCGGCGGCCGGGTCACGGTCCCGCCGGGCACGCTCCTCACCGAGTTCACCTTCACCGCCCTCAGCTTCGTGGCGCCCGAGCGCAACCGCTTCCGCTGCCGGCTGGTCGGCTACGAGGATGAGTTCCGCGAGGTCGGCACCGCCCGCTCGGCCGCCTACACCCGCCTGCGCCCGGGCAGCTACACCCTGCGCGTCACCGCCGCCAACAGCGACGGCCTATGGAACGACACCGGCGCCACGCTCGCGGTCACCGTGGAGCCGTTCCTCTGGGAGACGCTGCCGTTCCGCCTCGCCGGCGCGGCGCTCGGCGTGCTCGTCCTCGGGCTGGGCATCCGCTGGTTCTCGCAACGCCGCCTGCGCCTCCAGGTGGCCGCCCTCGAGCGCGACCAGGCCGTCAACCGCGAGCGCGCCCGCATCGCCCGCAACATGCACGACGACGTCGGCGCCAGCCTCACGCAGATCGGCCTGCTCAGCGAACTCGCCCGCCGCCAGTTGCCGGACCCCGCCGGGACCGCCTCCCGCCTCGACGAATTGGGCAACCTCTCCTGCGAGGTCGTCCGCAACCTCGAC
>JBIIUN010000320.1:0-6091 GCA_044339945.1 Kapaibacterium sp. (SeqCode) | reverse complement strand
GCAGGCGATGGCCCTGGTCCGTGCCCTGCCGCCGCTGGTAACCAAGGTGGGCCTGTTCGTGAACGCCGAGCCCAGCCTCGTGCGCGACACCGTGGTCGCCGTCGGGCTCGATACCGTCCAACTGCACGGTGAGGAGGCACCCGAATTCGCCGCCGAATTCCGTGGCCGGGCGAAGGTGATCAAGGCCTTTCGCGTCCGGGACGCCGCGAGCCTTTCCGCCCTGCCCGCCTACCGCGAGTCCGTGGACGCCTTTCTGCTCGACGCATTCGTGGCCGGCGCCCACGGCGGCACCGGCGCGAAGTTTGACTGGTCCCTGGCGTCGCCAGCGAAGGCGCTCGGAGTTCCGGTCATCCTGGCCGGTGGAATCACCCCGGACAATGCGGCCGAGGCGGTGCGCCAAGTCCGGCCGTTCGCGCTCGATGTTTCCAGCGGCGTGGAGGCGGCGCCGGGCCAAAAGGACCCCGAGAAGATTCGCCGGCTCATCCGCGAGGCGCGGGCCGCGGCGGCCGCCTTGGACTGAACTTTCCCGTAACCGCGCCGGGTTCGGTCAGTCACCGTTTGCGTGAAGCCGGTGCGGTTTGGGATGGGCATAGGGTCCTGCGCCTGACAGCTTGGCCTCACACCCTTTTCCTCATGGCAAGTTCAGGCAATTCCGGCTGGCTGAAGTGGCTGGTCCTCGTCGCGGTCCTCGGTGGTGGCGGCTACGGCTACGTCAAGTGGCGTGGCACCGCCGGCGGCGCCAGCGGCGGCGCGGCGGACCTCCGCACCAACGTCATCTCCCGCGGCGACATCACGCAGTCCGTGACCGCCAACGGCGGCATCACGCCCGTGCGGGTGGTCACCGTCGGCAGCCAGATCTCCGGCATCATCACCGAGCTGCGGGTGGACTTTAACTCCCGGGTGAAGGAAGGCGACGTGCTGGCGAAGATCGACCCCGCCACTTACGAACGTGCCATGGCCCGGGTCGAGGCCGAACTGGCCAATTCCGAGGCGGCCCTCGCGCTGGCCAAGTTCAACGCCAAGCGATCGAAAGAGCTCTACTCCGCCAAGCTGATCTCCGAGACCGAGAACCAGCAGGCCGAGGTGGCGCTGCTCCAGGCCGAGGCCAACGTGAAGACCCGCGTCGCCGCCGTGGACAGCGCCAAGGTGGACCTCGACCGCACCACGATCCTCGCGCCGATCAGCGGCATGGTGATCTCGCGGAAGGTCGAGGCGGGGCAGACCGTTGCCGCCAGCTTCAACGCTCCCGAATTGTTCCAGATCGCGAACGACCTCACCAAGATGCAGATCGAGGCGGCCGTTTCGGAAGCCGACGTCGGCGGCGTGATCGAAGGCCAGAGCGTCGACTTCACGGTGGACGCCTTCCAGACCCGCAAGTTCAAGGGCAAGGTGCGCCAGGTGCGGTTCGCCCCGGTCACCAACCAGAACGTCGTCACCTACACCACCGTGGTCGAGGTGGACAACAGCGACCTCAAGCTGCGCCCGGGCATGACCGCGAGCGCGTCCATCATCACGGCCCAGCGGACCAACGTCCTGAAGATCCCGGCCGCAGCCCTGCGGTTCCGCCCGGCCACCGGTGTCACCGTCGCCGGCACGAATGATGCCGTGGCCAAGGCCGCCGGCGCCAAGCTTCCCGCCGTGACCAGCACCAAGGGCGAAGTCGCCACCAGCGGCCCCTTCGCCGGACTCCCGGTCCCGCCGTGGCAGGCGGGCGGCGAACGGCGCCGGCCGAGCGACACGGAACGGTCCGAATACGAGGCGTCACTGACGCCCGACCAAAAGGCGAAATACGATCAGGTGATGGCCGAGATGCGCGCCCGTTTTGCCCAGCGTTCCCAAGGTGGCGGCGGTGAAGGCGGGGGCGGCCCCGGCGGCGGCATGGGCATGGGCGGCGGCGGTCGGCCGCGACCGGAAGTCGAAGGCCCGGCGATCCGGACCGTTTACGTGCTCGACCGCGAGCAATCGGCCCCCGGCAAACCCGTGCTGACCGCCGTCGTCATCAAGACCGGCATCAGCGACGGGACGAACACCGAGGTCGCCGACGGCCTGAAGGAAGGCGACGTCGTGGTCGTGGGCACCGTCGCCACGGCGACGAGCACCACCGCCGCGCCCGCCGGCAATCCGTTCGGCGGCCCGTTTGGTGGCGGCGGCCCGCGTCGGTAATCCGCGAACCCAACTTCCCAACCCCGCACGCCGCGTGAGCGACCGTATCCCCGTCATCCAGCTCGAGGACTTCCGCAAGACCTACACCAGCGGCGAAGTGCAGGTGCAGGCGGTTCGCGGCGTCAACCTGACGATTCAGCCCGGCGAATTTGTCGCCATCATGGGCGCCTCCGGTTCCGGCAAGAGCACGATGATGAACACGCTCGGCTGCCTTGACCGGCCGACCAGCGGCCGGTTCCGGCTCGACGGCGTGAATGTCGGCGAACTGAATCGCGACGAACTGGCGGACCTGCGCAATCGCAAGATCGGCTTCGTTTTCCAGGGCTTCAACCTGCTCTCCCGCACCACGGCCGTGGAAAACGTCGAGTTGCCGATGCTCTACACCCGCCCTGCCCCGCCGACGAGGGAACAGCGCGAACGCGCCATGAAGGCCCTGGAACTCGTAGGGCTCGGCCAACGTTTCGACCACACCCCCAGCCAGCTGTCCGGCGGCCAGCAGCAGCGTGTGGCCATTGCCCGCGCGCTGGTCAATCAGCCCAAGCTCCTGCTCGCCGACGAACCGACCGGCAACCTCGATTCCCGCACCAGCATCGAGATCATGGGCATCTTTCAGCGCCTGAACGACGAGGGCATGACCGTCGCTATGGTGACCCACGAACTCGACATTGCCCGCTACTGCCGCCGGGTCGTTGTCATGCGCGACGGCCTCATCCGCAGCGACGAGGTGGTGCACGACCGCCTGCTGGCCACCGACGAACTGGCCAAGCTCGACGCCGAACAGAAAGCCGTCCAACTGCACTGAATGAAGGAAGGCAGAATGAAGAATGAAGAAAAGGACCTGGCCCCGCGGACCAAGCTCTTTGCCCGGGCAATCCTTCGCATGTTCGCCAAGCTGTCGAAGGACACCGCTTCCCAAATCCTAGGACGGCAGGTCCTGCGCTCAGGGACTTCAGTGGGTGCCAACTACCGCGAAGCGAACCGCGCCCGTTCCAAGGCGGAGTTCATTGCCAAGATTGGGGACTGCCTGAAGGAAGCCGACGAATCGCTCTATTGGCTCGAACTCCTTTCCGAAGAAGGTTTTCTGGCACCACCAGATGCACAGCCGCTGCTGAAAGAGGCCGACGAGTTGGTCGCCATCTTCACCACCATTTCCCGCCGCGCCCGTGGAGACGACTGACGGTTTTCTCCATTCTTCATTCTTACTTCTGCATTTCCCACAAACATGTTTGCCACCCTCAAGATCGCCCTGCGGGCCCTGCGCCGGAATGTCCTGCGCTCGTTCCTCACCATGCTCGGCATCATTGTCGGCATTTCCGCCGTCATCGTCGGCGTGAGCATGGGCACCGGGGCCAAGGCCGAAGTGGACAAACGCATCGCCAGCATGGGCAACAACCTGCTCACTATCCGCTCCGGCAACATGTCCCGCGGCGGCGTGCGCGGCGGGTTCGGCATGAACGCCAACCTGACCATCGAGGATTACGACGCGATCCGCCGGGAAGTGTCGGGCATCTCCGCGGTCAGCCCCGAGGCCCGCACCCAGGGCCAGGTCGCCGCCGGCAGCCAGAACAGCAACGTGCAGGTCTCCGGCGTCAGCGCCGACTACCTCGCCGCCCGCTCCTGGAACCTCCGCGCCGGTGACAACTTCACCGACACCGACGTCCGCAACGCCAACAAGGTCGCCGTCCTCGGCACCACCACGGCCAAGACGCTCTTCGGCGAAAACGTGGATCCCGTCGGCCAGATCATCCGCATCAAAAACGCCCCGTTCACCATCGTCGGCTGGCTCGAGGCCAAGGGCTCCGGCAGCTTCGGCCAGGATCAGGACGACGTCATCCTCGTGCCCTACACCAGCGCGATGAAGCGGCTTTCCGGCGACACAAAATTCCGCTCCCTGTTCGTGCAGGCCGAGGCTGCCGAAAGCATTCCCGACGTGAAGCAGCAGATCGAGGAACTCCTCCGTCAGCGCCACCAGATCACCGAGGGCAAGGACGACGACTTCATGGTCGCCACCCAGCAGGAAACTTCCGAGTTCCTCAACGCCAACAACCAGATCATGACCGTCCTGATCGGGTTCTTCGCCGGCATCTCCCTCGTCGTCGGCGGCATCGGCATCATGAACATCATGCTCGTCAGCGTCACCGAACGGACCCGCGAGATCGGCATCCGCCTGGCCGTGGGCGCCCGGGGCCGCGACGTGCTCCGGCAGTTCCTCACCGAAGCCGTGCTCCTCAGCGTCGTGGGCGGCGCCCTGGGCATCGCCACCGGCTACTGGCTGGCACCGCTCCTCACCAAGTTCTACGGCTTCGCGACCCTGATCTCGAATACCTCCGTCATCATGGCCTTCTCCGTCAGCGCCCTGATCGGCATTGTGTTCGGCTTCTTCCCCGCTTTGAAGGCTGCCAACCTCGATCCCATCGACGCGCTGCGTTACGAGTAGGCGGCCGGAACCGGCGTTGTCTTCCCGCCCCTGGCCGCACAACCGCCGCGTGGCAATGGGTGCTTGCGGAGTAATGGCTGACATGAGTCCCCGAAGCCGGCATCGTGAGGTATGGATTGCCTTCGAGGCGTGGGGCGCTGCTTTGTTTCGTCACTGACGATGATGGCGCTTCTGCTGTTGGGTCCTGGCTGCCGGACGAGGCCGGACAAGTGGCGCGAGCTGCGCGGCGACTCCACGACCGCCCGGGTTGTCGCGACGAATCCAATGCCGTTCGATCTTGAGGATGGCCATGTCATCGTCCCCGTGGTCCTGAACGGCCACGAGGTCCGGTTGGTTCTCGATACTGGAGCCAGTCACATCGGCCTTTCGGCGGGAGCCGCGGCCGCCGCCGGAATCGGGACGACGACCAAGATGAGTTTCGGAACCTTCGGCGACGCCCGAGCCAAAGCGGGGCTGGGGGTGGCGGAATCCGTGGCGGTCGGGCCGGCCATCGCGGAGAAAGTCCCGGTGGCGGTGATCCCGGTGCCACCGGTGTTCGAGGATGGCCTGTTCGGCCTGTCCTTCCTGCGGCACTTCAACTTCCGGCTGGATTACGAGCGGAAGACCGTGTCCTTCACGGTGGCGACCAACGCCTTTGCGGACCCGGCCGGCTCGGCGATTCCGATGACGGACGACGGCCCCGACGGCCTCCTGACGGTCTGGGCGGAGGTGGACGGCTTGCCGGCCAAGCTGATCGTGGACACCGGGGCCGGCGCGGCGCTCATGCTGCGTCCGTGGTTTGTGGAAAAGCACGGACTGCGCCAGCGTTACCCCAAGCGTCTTAGCATGGTCACCGGGGGAAATGTTCTGGGACTCATGCACGGCGAAATGCTGCGTCTGCAATCCCTGCGCCTGGGTGACCACGTTCTCACGGGTGAATTCGTTGAATTCCAGACCGGGCCGGACAGCCAGCACGAGGATATCGCCGGTTATCTCGGCGGCGGAATTCTCAACCGCTTCAATCTCACGTTCGACTTCGCCGGCCGGCGCCTTTGGCTGGAGCCACACTCAAACAACCGGCTCGGACCGCCGCCGCAGGCCCCGGTGCGTTCGGGACTCGCCTGCCGACCGGACGGGGTCGTGGAGGATGTCATCCCCGATTCTCCGGCCGCAGAAGCCGGCGTGCTCCGGGGAGACCGCCTGCTGAAGATCAATGGAGTGTCCGTTCCATCGCTGAAGTTTGAAGACCTCAAGCGCGCCCTCCGCGCCGAACCGGGAACCCGGGTGCGCCTGCAACTTCAGACCGATGGCCGGGAGCCAAGGGAAGTCACCTTGATCCTGCGCGACCTGATTTGAGGAATCTGCGAATCGTCAAGGCGAGCTTAACCGCCGGCACCGGCTTCCTCCTGCTTTCCTGCTTTCCAAATTCAACCCCAGCCCTCGCCCTTGCTTGCATGGAACTCGACCTCGTCGGCGCCCACGCCCACCGCGCCTATCCGATCCTCGCCTCGC
>JBIIUN010000319.1:0-6120 GCA_044339945.1 Kapaibacterium sp. (SeqCode) | reverse complement strand
GCGTGACCTGGTGCGCGGCGGGCTCGATCGCCCGATGAACTTGGCGTGGGATCGCACCGCACCCGGTTTCCGCGAGGCGACGTTCACGCTCAATCTGAACGCCCTGGAATTGGCGGATTGGCGAACGTTGGCCGGGCCGACTGTGCCCGCGGGAAAAGTTAATCTGACGGCCAAGGTCACCGCGGACCGCGATGGCCGGTTGCTCAAGCTGGACCTGACCGGCGGGATTGACCGGCTCACCGGCGAGGTGGCGGGCGCAAAGTTCAACCAGCTGCAGGTGACTTTCGGGGCGGCCGGAAGCCTGGAAGACTTCATGACGGCCACGTTGGATCGGTCGGAACTGGTGATCCAGAATGGCGGCGAGCAGGTGGCCAAACTGACGGCCTTTGCGAACCAACATTCCCAGCAACAGACCCTCGGGCTTCAGGCCTCGGTGGACGTGAGCTTGCCGCAGGTCCTGCGCATCTATCCGGTGGCCGGAATGGAGTTTCGGCGCGGTTCGGCCGTGGCTTCGTTCCAGGCGGGCATCCGACCCGGGGCGACCAATGTTTCGCTGAACATTTCCGCCTCCGATCTCAACGGCAAGGTGCAGGACGCCGTGCTGACCGACTACCAGGCGCGCATCCAGGGCGCGGCGGATCTCACGCTCAACACCGTCACCTTGCAGCGGCTGACGCTGGCCGCCCAGAGCGGCACGGCTCCGGGCGGCTCAATTGATCTGGCGGGCAAGTTCGATCCGCAGGCCAAGACGGGCAGCTTCAACTTCAAGTCCGTGGGCTTCAACGAAAGCGCGATGGGACCCTTTGTCGCGGCCGCGTTGGCCCCCAACCGATTGCAGTCCATCTCCCTCGATGGCGAAGGCTCGGGCACGATCGCCTTGTCCGGGGAATCCGCGTTCAAGGGGCAGTTGAAGGTCCAGAATTTCGTCGCCGTGGACCCGGCCGGGAAATTGCCCACTACGCCGTTGGCCATCGGGTTTGCGGTGGATGCGGCCCAGCAGGGGCAGTCCGTGAACCTCCGCCAGTTCAAATTGGATCTTGGCGCGACGGCCCGCGCGGAAAACACACTCGTGGCGAGTGGCAAATTGGACTTGGCCACGAACAACCCGGCGCCGAGTTCGTTGAGCGTGCAGAGCACCGGCTTGGATTTTACCCCGCTGTTCAATCTGTTCTCGGGGACGGGGACCAACGTCGCGCCAGCGCCGGTGAAGGCGCCAACCGCGTCGGCTCCGTCGGCTGACCCCAGTCAGGAACCTGCGGCCATTAACTTGCCGCTGAAGCGGTTCGATTTGGACCTCAACATCGCCAAGGTCTTCCTGCGGGAGTTGGTTGTGTCGAACTGGGTGACCAAGGTGAAGCTGGACAACAACAGCGTTTCCCTGGAACCGCTTTCCCTTTTCCTCAACGGCGCGCCGGTGCAGGCAACCGCGAAGGCGAACCTCGGCGTGCCCGGCTACACCTACGACGTCAGTTTTTCCGCGGACGGCGTGCCGCTCCGCCCATTCAACAACACCTTTGTGCCTGACCAGGCCGACAAGCTGGGCGGCGCCATCATCGCGAAACTGCAGACGAAGGGGGCGGGCGTAACCGGGGCAGCCTTGCAGAAAAATCTGACGGGCTCGTTCGGGGTCACGACGACCAACCTCAACTTGGCGATTTCCAGCATCCAGAGTTCGATGCTCAAGACGGTGGTCAATGCGATCATTGCCATCCCGGAAATGATCCGGAATCCCGGCGCGGCCCTCGGAAATTTGGTGGGCAAATTGACCGGTGGCGGGGGCGCGAATCCTGGTTGGGTGGACGAAATCACGAAGTCGCCCATCGAGGCCATCAACCTCGGGGGCACCATGGGCGCAGGAAAAGTCCTGCTGGAAAATGCCCTGATCCGGAGCGCCGCGTTTGAGGCGACCGCCAAAGGCACCGTCACCCTGGCTGCGGTCCTGACCAATTCCGCCCTTCAAATTCCCGTGGGCGTCGCCCTGCGGCGGGAGTTGGCTCAGAAGAGCGGTCTGGTTTCCGCGGGCACGCCGACCAACACGGTTTACGTCGCCCTGCCGGACTTCCTGACCGTCCAAGGAACCGTGGGCAAGGCCGAACCCAAGATCAACTACGCCGCCCTCGCCGGATTTGCGGTGCGCGCCAGTGCCGGCCTCGTCGGAAACAGCGGCAAGGCGGTTTTGGAGCAGGGGGCCAACCTGGCTGAAGGCGTGGGCCGCATCTTCGGCGGCGGGAACAAGACCAATGCGCCCGCTGCCACCAACTCTCCCGGCGGCGGCTTGGGCGCGGCCTTGGGAAATCTGCTGGGCGGTCCTCGCAGCACGAACTCGCCGGCCACCAATCAGGCGGCTCCGCTCAACCCGTTTGACCTGCTCAAGCCGAAGAAACAGCCCTGAACTTCAGAATCCTTCCCGGACAACATGGAATCCATTCTCAGTTATCTCGCGGCCGGCGAAGAACGGTTCGTCGGCGAGTTGCTTGCCTACGCCAGCATCCCGGGGGTGAGCGCCCAGTCGCAGCACGCGGCCGATCTGCGCACCAGCGCGGACTGGATTGCCCAACGGTGCCGGGCGGCTGGCTTGGAGACCGTGGTTCACGAGACGAAGACCAATCCGATCGTCGTGGCCAAGACGCCGGCTCACGATCCGAAGAAGCCGACGTTCCTTGTCTACGGGCACTACGACGTGCAGCCGGCGGAACCGTTCGACCTGTGGACTTCCCCGCCGTTTCGGCCCCGGCGCGAGGGACGTAACGTCTTCGCCCGCGGCATCAGCGACAACAAGGGGCAGCATCTTGCGCACTTGATTGCGGCCGAGGCTTGGTTGAAGTCCGGGACACCGCTGCCGTGCAACCTGACTTTCCTGATCGAAGGGGAGGAGGAGGTGGGCTCCAAGGCGCTCTATGAATTTCTGCCGCAGCACGCCCGTGAACTCGCCTGCGACGCCGTGGTGATTTCCGACAACGGGATTCCCTCCCTCAAGCATCCGGCGCTGACGTATGCTTTGCGTGGGATCGCCGCCTTCGAGATCCGGTTGGATGGACCCTCCCGGGATCTTCACTCCGGCATCTACGGCGGCAGCTTGGAAAATCCGGCGATGGCGCTTTGCCAGTTGCTGGCCCAGATGCGGGACAAGAAGGGGCGGATCGCCGTGCCGGGCTTCTACGACGACGTGGTCAAACTTTCGGCCTACGAGCGGAAGCAATTGGCGCGGGTGCCCTACAACGAGACCAAGTATCGGAAGTTTCTGGGCGTGCCCAAATTGTTCGGCGAAGCGGGATTCACCGCCGACGAGCAACGCTCCGCGCGGCCGACCTTTGAAATCAACGGGCTGACGTCGGGCTACCAAGGCGAAGGGAGCAAGACGATCATTCCGGCGTGGGCAACCGCCAAGATCACGTTGCGACTGGTCCCGGACCAGGAGCCGAAGAAGATCATTGCGGCGGTGAAGAAGCATTTGCAGTCCCTCTGCCCGCCGTCGGTTCGGATCACGATCAAGCATGGCCATGGGGGCGAACCGTATCTCGTGGACCCGACCGGGCCGCTGGCCCAGGGCGCGCTTCGGGCGCTGAAGGCCGGATTCGGTCATGAGCCGGTTCTGCTGCGGGAAGGCGGGAGCATTCCAATCGTGTCCGCCTTCAAGAAGCACCTGAAGGCGGAAACGCTGTTGCTGGGCATGGCGTTGCCCGACGATAATCCGCATTCGCCGAACGAAAAATTCTCCTTGGACGCCTTTGCCGCCGGCATGCGCACCAGCGCCTTGTTGTGGCCGCAATTGGCGACGGCCTGAAGCCAGCGCCCAATGACTTCTCCCATGCTGTCCCGCACCGCGAAGATTCACCGCAAGACGTCCGAGACGGATATTCGGCTGACCTTGGACGTTGACGGCAAGGGCAAGGCCGATGTCCGGACGGGGGTCGGCTTCTTCGATCACATGCTGACGGCCTTCGCGCGGCATTCGATCTGCGACCTCAAACTTCGCTGCAAGGGCGACCTGCATATTGACGCCCACCACACAGTCGAGGATTGCGGCATCGCCCTGGGGCAGGCCTTCGTGCAGGCGCTGGGCGATAAACGGGGAGTCCGCCGTTATGGCAGCGGCTTCGACCCGCGCAATCCGTTTACGGGCGAAGCCTTCGTCCCCATGGACGAATGCCTGGCCCGGTGCGTCATTGATTTCAGTGGCCGGCCGTTCCTCGTGTGGCGGGGCATGGATGACCTTGGCCAGCGTCAAATTTCGGAGGCGGACAAGACTCAGGATATGTCCTCGGCTTTCCGCTTCGGCCTGGCCCGGGAGTTTTTCCAAGGATTCACCAATGAAGCGCGGTGCAATTTGCACCTGGAACTGATTTACGGAGGCGAGCCGCACCATGTCGTGGAAAGCCTCTTCAAGGCCTTCGCCCGGGCGGTGGACTTTGCGTGCCAACGGGATCCGCGGATTGCCGGCCTGATACCCAGCTCCAAGGGCAAGCTCTAGCCATGGCCAAAGCCGGCTCCAGCAAAGCTGCTCCGACGGCGAAATCTCCCGGCGGTGGCGCGGCGGGCAAAGTTGGCCTGAATAACCAGACCGCTTCGGCGTCGGTGCCTGTGTCGTTGAAGCACGATTACACCTCCGCACCGGATGATGCATTGGTCAAGTGGTCGCAAGGCGGTGATACCGAAGCATTTGAACAGTTGGTATACCGTCACCGGGACAAGATTTATGCCCGGGCGCTGCTGATGATGCGCAACGAAGAAGAGGCGTTGGATCTCTCGCAGGAAGCATGGGTCAAGTCTTGGCAACGGTTGCATCAGTTTCAGGGCGACTCCTCGTTCGCCACTTGGATGACCCGGATCGTCATCAACCTGTGCCTCGACCAGATTCGGCGGCACAAGAAGGTGCGGGCGGAGTCGATTGAACAATTGGACGAAGAGGCGGGCGGGGTGGAACGGCAGATGCCGGTCGAGCACACCAACCCCACGGAAGGACTGGAAAAAGATGAGCTGCGCAAACGCATCGACGAGGCCATGGGGAAGCTCACCGAGTCCCATCGCACCGTGCTTGTCCTGCACGAATTTCAGGGACTCGAATACAAGGAAATCGCCAAGAAAGTGGGCATTTCCATTGGAACCGTGATGTCCCGACTGTTTTACGCCCGACGCCGGATGGCGTCCTTGCTGCGGGGATTGCAGCGCGAACGAACCGAAGACTGACCTATCGACATGAAACTGGAACAAGCCCTGGAGATTCAGGCGAAACTGGACGGCCAACTGGAGCCAAGCCGCGACCGGGAGGTCGAACGCTGGTTGCGGGAGGACGCGTCTGCGTCCGCCTTGCGGGACGAACTGTTGGCGGTTCGCAAGGCGATCCGAGAGCATGAACCTGTCGCGGCGGTGCCCGAGAGTCGTGAGTTTTATTGGTCGCAAATCCAGCGCCGCATTGCCGCGGAGGCAGCGATCGAATCCCGCGGCGCCAAGGGCGGTTCCCTCGTGAGTTGGATCCGATGGCTGGCTCCCGCCCTCGGAGTGGCTGCGCTGGCGGTGATCGTGACGATGAGGTCGGGAACAAGCTCCGCGCTCGCCGATGCGTCGGTGATGACTTTCCATTCCGACAACGACGCCCTTACCATCCACTGGATCAACTGAGTCATGGTGGTGAACGCTCTGGATACGTCGCGGTCGCAACTACCTGTTATGCCTATCCGCTCTGGTTTTGGTCGCTTTTTTGCCGTGTTGACTGCCCTCACGCTGGGCACCTCGGTTTGGGCCGGCGAATTCAAGGTCCGAACCCAATTGATCTGGGGAACCGATGAGGCACAGCCCCCCAACAAGGACTACCAGCAACTCAGCCCGCAGCTGAAGGCCAAGCTGCTGAACAACCTTCGCTGGAAGAACTACTTCATCGTCAATAGCCATGCCGATGCGGTGGCAAAGGAGACCTGCCGGTTCACTCTGAGCGAGCGGTGCACCGTGGGACTTAAGCCTGCGGCCAAGGGGCATATTGAGGTTCAGATCTTCAACCCGATGGCGGAGAAGCCGACCGAGCCTGTCTTCACCAAGGAGGTTTCGATTGAGGCGCTGCGCAAAGGCGAAACCGTGGCCATTGGCGCGAACTCCAAGGACCGGTGGGACGACGCGTGGTTGGTC
>JBIIUN010000318.1:0-6122 GCA_044339945.1 Kapaibacterium sp. (SeqCode) | reverse complement strand
CCACCGTGCCCATCTCGGTGACCATTCCCGCCGGCGAACTTTCGGCCCAGTTCCCGATCAATTCGGTCAACGACGGTGAGACGGACGGCAACCAGACCGTGACGGTCACCGCGACGGCGGACGGCTTCACGGCGGGCACCGACACACTGGTCGTGAGCGACGCCGACCTGCCGGACCTCGTCGTGAACTCCATCACGTTCCCCGCCACGGGCGTGACCGACGGCAATTTGGCCATCTCGTTCCGCTTGGAGAACCGCGGGCTGCGCGACGCGCCCGCCGCGGTGACCCAGCGCGTTTACCTGTCGGCGGACAACCTCGCCGGCAACGACACGCTCGTGGCGCAGGCCGTGTTCGACGGCCCGTTGCCAGTCGGTCAAACGGTCGGCCAGACGGTCAACATCCGGCTGCCCGAGGCGCCGGGAACCTTCTACGTCGTCGTGCAGGCGGACGCGACCAACGCGCAGGCCGAGGCGTTGGAGAACAACAACACGCTGGTCTCCGCCACTTCGGTCACCACCGCGCCCGCCTACGCCGCCACGGTCAGCACCGACGTGACGACCGCGCTCGCCGGCACGCCGGTGGCCCTGCGTGGTTCGGCCACCCGCGGTGACGGGAGCCGGGCGCCGAATGAACACGTCACGGTCCACGTCCAGGTCCGCGGCACGCACCGCCAGATCGAGGTCGTGACCGATGCGAACGGCGACTTCACCGGCACCTTCACCCCGCTGCCGCGCGAGGCGGGCCGGTTCCGGATCGCGGCAGCCTACCCGGGCCTCCCGATGCCGGCGGCGCAGGATGAATTCTCCCTGCTCGGCCTCGACCTCTTGAGCCCGGGCTTCATCACCGTAACGGAGGGCTCGACCCTCAACGGCTCGACCCGGATCCGGAACCTCAGCGACGTGGCCCTGACCGGGTTGGTGCTGGAAGTGGTCGAACACGATCCAAGCCTGACCGTGTCCGCGAACCTCGAAACCAACCGGCTGGCCGGTGACGAGGAAATCCTCGTGAACTACGCCATCACCCCGGTCAACCGCAGCGTCGTCCAGAGCGGCGTGAGGCTGCGGGTCACCACCGCCGAGGGCGCAACCGACGTGCAGGTGTTCACGGTCCGCCAGGAATTCCTGCGGCCGGCGTTGGTCACCACGCCGGGCCGGCTGAGTTCCAGCATGCTGCGGGGCGGCCAGACGCTCGTGAACTTCGAGGTCGCAAACAACGGCGGCCTTGCCACCGGCCCGCTGGACGTGCTGCTGCCGAACCTGCCGTGGCTGAGCGTCAGCACGCCGGCCCGCATGGCACCGCTCGCGCCGGGTGCCCGGACCACCGTGTCACTCTTGCTGACCCCGGCGGCGGACGTCGCGCTGGGTGACTATCCGGGCAACCTCGTCCTGAGCGGCGGCAACACGGCACTGACCGTGCCGTTCGAGTTCCGCGCCATCTCCGACAACCGAGGCAGCCTCGTGCTGACGGCCGAGGACGAATACACCTACTTCGCGGCCGGCGGTCCCAAGGTTACCAACGCGCTGGTCGTGCTGACCGACGCCCTGAGCGGCGTGAACATCAGCACCAACGTCACCGGGGCCGACGGCACGGCGCGGTTCGACAACATCACGGAGGCGCAATACATCGTCAGCGTGAAGGCCGACAAACGCGGCCCATTCCGGCAGACCGCCTTCGTGCCGGCCGGCGGCGTGACCAACGTGGTGGCGTTCCTGCCACGCGAGACGGTGCGCTACAGCTTCACGGTCACGCCCACCACGGTCGAGGACCGCTACGCGTTCACCGTGGAGAGCACCTTCGAAACGCAGGTGCCGATCCCCGTGGTGACCATTGAGCCCGCCTCCCTCGACATCGCCAATCGCCCCGAGGACGAGTTCCAGGTCAACTACACGATCCGTAATCACGGCCTCATCGCCGCGAACAACGTGAAGCTGCCCACCAAGACGGGTGGCAGCATCGAGTGGGTTCCGCTCATCGGCGAAATCGGTCGCCTCGAGGCCAATGCGACCATCACGGTGCCCGTGACCATCCGCCGGATTCGGCCCGCCCAGGTGGCCCGGAACGACTTCCGGGACGGCCGCTGCTCCGTCACGGCCGGCATGATCTGGGATTATCTCTGCGGTCCCAACGTAGTGGATCGCGCCACCGCGACCTATACGTTCGACTCCACGGGGTGCGACCTGGTGGATCTCTATCGCCAGGTCATGGACGTGGTGCCTGACGGCCCGCCGACGCCCAGTAACCATCCCTGCCAGGACCCCGCGACCTTCTACGACTGCTTGGACCAGTTCCAGCCGGTCGTCGGGTTTGAGCCGCCGCCGGGCTTCAAGTTCCAGTGCAAGGAAACCCGTCCCGCAGGCTCTGTCGGACCCGCGCCTGCCGGCATCCGGGCTGCACGCGCCGGCCTGCCTCGTCGGGCCGCCGACGCCGCGAACGAGGTGTGCGCCAAGGTGAAGCTCAAGCTCGACCAGCGCGCCGTGCTCACCCGCGACGCCTTCAACGCGCTGCTCGAAATCGACAACGACACCACCTCGCCCATCGAGGACATCCTCGTGACGCTCAACATCACCGGCGAGGACGGCGCGACCGCCACCGCGAAGTTCGGCATCCGCGAACCCGTGCTCGGCGGCCTCAGCGCCGTGAACGGCACCGGCGTCATCCAGCCCAAGACCATCGGCAGTGCGAGCTGGATCCTCATCCCGTCCCTCGACGCCGCCCCAACCAACGGCGTGGCCCTGTTCCTCGTGGGCGGCACGCTCAGCTATTCGCAGGACGGCTCGGAGCTGACCATCCCGCTAGCCCCGGCGCCGATCCAAGTCTACCCACAGCCTGAGTTGCTGGTGCGTTACTTCCACCAACGCGACGTGTTTGCCGATGATCCGTTCACGCCGGAGGTCGAGCCCAGCGTTCCCTACTCGCTGGCCGTGCAGATCCTCAACCAAGGCTACGGCGCCGCGCGGAACCTGAAGCTCCAGTCCGGCCAGCCCCAGATCGTCGAGAACGAGAAGGGCCTGCTCATCGAGTTCAAGACAGTCGGCACCCAGTTGGAAAACCAGGCCCTCACGCCGTCGCTTGACGTGAACTTCGGCGAGATCGGCCTCGGCACGAACCGGATTGCCCGCTGGCTCTTCACTTCGTCCCTGCAGGGCAGCTTCACGGACTACAAGGCGAGCTTCGAGCACCTCGATGCGCTCGGGACCAAACGGCTCTCGCTCGTGAAGGGAGTCGAGATCCACGAGCTCACGCGCATCGTGAACGCCGACCGGCAGTTCGACGACGCCCGCCCCGACTTCCTCGTGAGCCCGACGAACGACGTGGAGCACCTGCCGAACGCGCTGTTCCTCAGCGACGGCAGCACCAACGCGGTGACTTCCCACACCAACGCGGGCGTCAGTGGCGTGCTCTCCGCCGCCAACAAGCGCGTCACGCTCACCGCCACGCTCGGGCCTGGCTGGAGTTACCTGCGCGTGCCGGATCCGGCCGGGACGGAAGCCTTCACGCTGCGGCACGTCCTGCGCGCCGACGGCTCGGAGATCGCCTTCGGCACCAACGCCTGGACCACCGACCGCATCTTCCGCGGCGGCGACAAGCGGCCGACGGTCATCAACCTCGTCCACATCCTCGACCACAACAGCACCGGCACCTACACGCTGGTCTACGACGAGGACGCGGTCGTGACGCCCGACAACACCGCGCCCGCCAGCGCCGTGGCCGCCCTGCCGGCAGCGAGCGGCGGCACCTTCTCGGTGACCTGGTCCGGCGCCGACGACCGCGGGGCCGTGGCCTACTTCGACGTGTTTGTCGCCGCGGACGACGCGCCCTTCACCCGTCTGCTGGAGCGCACGGTCCAGACCGGCACCGTCTTCACCGGCGAGGCCGGCAAGCGCTACCGCTTCTACTCGGTTGCCACGGACGCGGCCGGCAACACCGAAGCGGCACCGGCCACGGCCGACGCCGAGACCACGGTCAGCATCGCGAACCGCCCGCCCACGCTGGCCTATGCCGGCGACGTCACGGTGGACGAAGGCAACGCGGCCAATGCCGGCGCGACGGCCAGCGATCCCGACGGCGACGCCCTGGCCTTTGCGCTCGTGTCCGGTCCCGCCGGCGTGATCGTGAATCCCACGTCCGGTTTCGTGACCTGGCCGACCAGCGAGAATGACGGCCCGTCCACCAACACCGTGCGGGTTCGCGTGACCGACAACGGCACGCCGTCGCTCAGCGCGACCAACGAATTCCGCGTCATCGTGCGCGAACAGAACGCCGCGCCGGAACTGGTCGCGGTCGCGGACGCCGTGATCAGCGAGAACAACCTGTTCACGGTCCAGCTCGCCGGCAGCGATGCCGACCTGCCGCCGCAGCGCCTGACCTACGGTCTGGCCGCGGGCGCGCCGAGCGGCGTCGCGGTGGATGCGGCGACCGGCCTGTTCAGTTGGCGCCCGCGTGGAAATCAGGGGCCCAGCACGAACCTGATCACGGTCACCCTGACCGACGTCGGCAATCCGGCCCGCAGCGTGCAACGCACGTTCACCCTCTACGTCCGCGACACTGCGGCCGAACTCGCCGTAACCGCCGGCCGGACCAACCTGCTGGTGGGCGAGGCTGCGACCGTGCCGTTGAGCCTCGCGGCCGGCCCCGAACTCGACGGGCTGACCTTCGTCCTCAGCGGCGACAGCGCCCGGTTGGGCGAACTGTCCCTCGCCAATCTCGCCGCCGACGTGACCGGGGTGCAGGTCATCCCGAACGCCAACGGCAGCTCGGAGATGCGCTTCACGCTCACCGGCGGCGCCCTGTCCGCGAGCCGGCCGCTCGCCCACGTCACGTTCACCACGCCGACCGACGCGCCCTCCGGCAATGTGCCGCTGGCCTTCACCGAACTCACCGGCACCGCGGGCGAACGGTATGTCACCCGCACTGCCTCCACCCCCGGCCGCGTGATCGTGGTAAATGAGGATGCCGTGCTGGACTTCACCGCCGACGCGGCGACCCCGCTGCATGTCTACGGCCGGCCGGGCCTCCGGTATCGGCTGGAAAATTCACCCGTGCTTGGACCCGGCGCGGTCTGGACCCCGGTGCTCACCGTGACCGCCGACGAACGCCTCGAACGCCTGCCCGTCGAAGAGACGGGAACCGGTGGTTACTTCCGGGCCTTCCGCGAATAGCGGGCGAACCGGGTCACGAAAAAGCAGGGTCGGCCAACCGGCCGACCTTTTTTTTTGGGGGGGGCCGCTCCGCGGGCCGGCTCAGGCCGGCTTCAGGTTCTCCAGCAGGAACTTCACCTTGAGCACGCCGGCCTCGGACTGGCTTTCCAGCGGTTCGGCGAGTTTCTGGAAAGTGCTCATCATCGCCTGGTTTTCCGGCAGGACGTCCGCCCGGAAACCGACGATGCCCTGCTCCGAGGCGACCTTGGCGAGGTGCCGCAGCAAGAAACTGGCGAGGCCATGTTTCCGAAAATCCTCCTGCACCACGACGGCGATGTCGGCCCAGTCGACGGCGGCATCCCGGGTGTAACGCGCGACGCCGATGAGGCGTTTGCGGCCTTCCCAGGGAATTTCGGCCACCAGCGCCATGGCGGACTCGTAGTCGAGCGTCACCATGCGTTGCACCGCCTCGGCCGGCAGATGTTTCAGCTGCGTGAAGTAGCGCTGGTAGATCGTCGAGGGCGAGTGCGAGTAGAAGAGTTCCTTGAGCAGACCCTCGTCCGTGGGCCGGATGGGCCGGACGTGGATCTTCAGGTCGTCGCGCCCGGCGTATTCGACCTCGAACTTCCGCGGGTATGGCTGCAAGCCTGCCGGCAACGCAATCTGGGTTGGGCTCACGAGCTTGGCGTCGCGGGCCTCCTTGAGCAGTTGCTCGCGGAAGTTCGGGTGCGCGATGTGGATGAGCGCCAGGGCGCGTTCGCGAACCGACTTCCCGTGGAGCGACGCGATGCCGTATTCGGTCACGACGTAGTGGACATCGGCGCGCGACGTCACGACACCGGCGCCCATCTGGAGCCAGGGGACGATGCGGGTGATCTTGCCGTTCTTGGTCGTGGACGGCAGGGCGATGATCGGCTTGCCGCCCTCGGCCCGCGCGGCGCCGCGGATGAAGTCCACCTGCCCGCCGAAGCCGGAGTAGAACTT
>JBIIUN010000027.1:0-20261 GCA_044339945.1 Kapaibacterium sp. (SeqCode) | reverse complement strand
CGTCGGACTCGCGTTGGTGGTCAGCGCCGTGATGCGGCGGTTCCGGAGGTCCTGGAGGTAGATGTTCCGCTCGCGGACATAGGCGACACTCTGTCCGTCCGGGGCGAACTTCGCGAACATCAGCGTCGAGGGCGCCGCGGAGCCCCCGAGCTTGAACAGCTCGCGGCTGGACCGGTCAAGCACCCAGTAGTCGCCCCGGCTGTTGGTGCGCCAGACCCGCTTCGAGTTGGTGAAGAGCAGCAGGCGGGAGCGGTCCTTCGACCAGCTGTGATCGTCGATCCCCAGGGGTGACGTCTCGCCGGCCGGCACGAAATCCGCCGCCGGCACCAGGACGTCCTTCGCTCCCGTCTCCGGATCGTGCCGCACGAGATCCCGTCCGCCCGGGGTGTTCGTGGAGCTTTCGAACGTCGTAAAGCCGGGACCGTCCTTCAGCCAACGGGCGGCGAAGTCGTCGCCGTTGAAATCCCCCGGGTCATAGATGCGCCTGAGGGTCAGGAGCGGAGAGTTCGTGCCGTCGTCCGCGAGCAGGCCGAGGCCGCCGAGGAGCATCACCCCAAGGGCGGGGCGGGCGAGCAGGCGGAAGAAACCGCAAACCGAGGAAGTGTTCATGGGTCAGCGAGTTGGTGGATGGTTCCGTGCAGCGCCCGTTTCACCGCCGTCCCGTCGCGGGCCCGCAAACTCACTTTCAGCTCGTAGCACTGCGTCGGAGCGAGGGCCGGGACATCGAGGGTCACCGTCCGGGCATCGGCGCCGAGGCGCACGCCGGTGATCGCCAGCGGATGTTCGCCGTGATGCTGCGAGCCATAGCCGGCGCTGCGGCGGAGCGACCAGGCCTTCAGCGCGAACGCGTCGGGCGTGACGCTCCCGGGGTCGGGCGGGTCGCTGAAGGTCACCGACAGCGCGCCCTTCGCAGCGTGGACGGCCAGCGGGACGTGCGCGGGTTGGTCAGCGCGGCGGATGCGGTAGAACCCTCCGGGGGCGACCGCATTGCCGGCCCACCCGAACAGGCCGCAGGCGTAGAGCGCGCCATCGCCCCCGAAGCGCCCCCGCATGATGCCCGCCGCGAAGGCGGGCATCGGCAGTTCGCAGACCGCGCCCTGCCATTGGCCGCCGACTTCTTCCTGCGGCACGACGAAGATCCGGCCGGTGCCGTAGCTGAGGTTCAGCAATGAGCCCCCCAGCGGACCCCAAGCCGACTTGGGAACCCGGAGCAGTTCCGCCGGACTGCGGTCCTTTGTGTTCGTGACCCAGACCATCGGCTGCTCCATCGCGGCATCGGACGCGTCGGTCCGGTCCGTGTAGCCGAACATGTTGCCGTAGAAGCCGCCGGCCTTCACCCGATTGATGCGGTTCTTGGGCGTCCAGTGCCCTTCCTGGTCGGTGACGAAAAAGGTCCCGTCGTCGTTGAGGCAGACGCCGTTCGCGGCGCGAAAGCCATGGGCGACGATGTCGGTGCGCTGCCCGTCGGCGCTGACCCGGAGCAGGGTCCCGTGATGCGGCACGAGCGCCGGCAGCGCGTGCCGGGCAGACTTGGCGTAGTAGAAGTTTCCGGCCGCATCGGTTTGGAGGCCCATCGCGAATTCGTGGAAGTGCTCGGTGACCTGATGGTCGTGGTTGAAGCTCTCGACGAAATCGGTCTCCCCGTCGCCGTTCAGGTCGCGCAGCCGCACCAACTGGTCGCGGCAGGTGACGAACAGGTCATCGCCCCGGACCTTGACGCCGAGCGGCTGGAAGAGCCCGCTCACGATCCGGCGCCAACGCAGCGGCGCGGGGGCGGCGGCCATGAGTCCCTCGACCCGCCACACGTCGCCGTTCCAGGTGGCCAGGAAGGCGGCCCGTCCGTCCGGCGCAAAATCGAAGCCGCCGGGACGCATCCAACTCTGCCAGGGATTCTCCACGGGCAGCTTGAAGGTGTCGGTGACGAAGGCCCCGTCCGATCTTTCGGCCACGGAAGCGGTGACGACCTCCTCGGTCCAGCGCCGCGGACCGCCGCGGGTGAGCGGCGCAAGGTCGAGCGACGCAGCGGATATGCCCCCAATTTCCGACCGCGAAATGAACAGGCGCGCCCGGGCGCCGCCGGGAAGTTCGGCAAGCCAGAAACCGCCCTCCCGGCGGAGTGAACCATCACCGGCGAGCGCGACGTTCACCGAGTCCGGCGCGACCCGCAGCCGCAGGGGCTTCTTCGCGGCGCCGACGTTCAGCGTGCGGGTGAAGACCGATATCGCCCCGCGGTCGATCCAGCCCGGCGACTCCAGCACGCGGGTCCCGCCGACGGTCGCGGCGATCACCACCGCGTCGCCATGCAGATACAGCCCCTCGTAATTCACCCACTCGCGCGGCAGCGGCCCGAACATCCGCCGGTCGCGACCCACCACCCGCGCGTCCTCCCATGACCCCTCCGGCGAGGCCCAGCCCGGGCCGACGGGATTCACGAAATGAGGGTCCCCGGTCAGACTTGTGTGGCTGCCGTGGCTGGCGTCGAAGGCGATGCCTTTCCAATCCACGAAATCACCCGTGGTCGCGGCCGCCACGCGCAGGGTGTCGTGGTCGTAGACCATCCAGGCGCGTCCCTTGCTCACGCCGCCGGGCCCGGCGTCCAGGCGGATGGCGATGCCCTTTTGCGCGATGTTTCCCGGCGCCACCTGGAAGGTCCAGAACAGCGCCGGGCCATAATCCATCCGGCGATACGGCGGCAGTTCCTCCGGGGACGAGGCGGCAAAGGCAACGACACCGATCAGGGCGGCGGCGGCGGCGAGGAGGTTCTTCATGCGCGGAGAGCCTATTCGACGACGACCACGCGTTTCCCAAGCACGTCCGGCTTCGGCGTGATGCCCAGCCCGGGTGACTTGGAGGCAGCCATGCGTCCGTTGACGCGCTGCGGGGCGCCGTCGGCGGTGCTGACGGTGACGTAGCTGTTGAAGTCGGTCGTGCTGAAGAGGAACTCCGTCGGCGTGCTGTGCGCGAGGTGCGCGATCGCGGCGGTCGCGATGTCGCCGCCCCAGGAATCTTCCAGCGTCATCCCGATGCCCATGCTCACGCAGAGGTCGCGGGCCTGCTTGATCTTCGTGAGGCCGCCGAGCTTGCTGATCTTGAGATTCACCACGTCCATCGCGAGGTCGGCTTTCGCGCGGAGCAGGATGCCGAGGTCGTCGATGTTTTCATCCAGCACGAACGGGTGCGGAATCTGGCGACGCACGGCGAGGCATTCCTCGTAGGTCAGGCACGGCTGCTCGATGTAGACGTCGACGTCGCGCACGGCCTTGGCGATGCGCACGGCTTCGTGCTGCACCCAGCCGGTGTTCGCGTCGGCCACGAGGCGGTCGCCGGGCTGAAGCTTCGCCGCGACGGCGAAGATGCGTGCGATATCAACATCCGGATCGCCGCCGACCTTGAGTTGGAACCGGCGATAACCTTCCGCGCGATAGCCCGCGACCTTTGCCGCCATTTGCTCCGGCGATTCCTGCGAGATGGCGCGGTAGAGATGGATGTCCTCTCCGTAACGTCCGCCGAGCAGTTCGCAAACCGGCATGCCGCTCGCCTGGCCGAGGATGTCCCAGCAGGCGATGTCGAGGCCGCTCTTCACGTAGGGATGGCCCTTGAGCGCGGCGTCCATCGTGCGGTTCAGCTTCACGAGCTGGCGCGGATCTTCGCCGAGCAAGTGCGGCCCCAGCTCGCGCAATCCGGCGCGCACCCCCTCCGCATAGGCCGGCAAGTAGAACGGCCCGAGCGGACAAACCTCGCCGTAGCCGATAAGGCCGGTGTCGGTCTCGACGCCGACGATGGTGCTGTCAAACACGGTCACGGATTTGCCGCCGGACCACTTGTAGGTGGTCTCGTGCAGCGGGAGCTCAACGCGATGGGCAAAGATGCGGGTGATTTTCATGTTCGGTTAAAGGCGGGTTTCCAGGTTACGGACTGACTCCCCAAAGCTTGCCCAACAACTCCTCCATTTCGGGATCGGCCTGCCTGAGTTCGGCCCGGTTGAACGGGTAGAAGTCATTGCGGGAGAAGAACGCCTCGGTGGTTTCGGCGAAGTATTCCATGGGATTGGTCAGGGCGTAGGCCCGATCCCAAGCCAGATTCCCCTTCGCGTCCTGCCGCTGCACGCGGTCGTATTTGCCCCCGGCCTTGGCGCGATCGAACGCCGCCCTGATCTCCGGGTTGTCGAACCCGCCCGCCAGCACCCGGTCATGGTAGGCGTGAGCCAATTCATGCAGCGTGAAGTTCGGCATCCGCCGGGTCTCCGCCTCGAAATCCTTGATGTCCGTGAATTCGACTCCCCGCACCATGGCGGGATCCCGCCGGTTGGCGCGCAACCAGTCGGCACCCGGATGATACTCCGCGCGCGGCGGCACGCCGGGATACTCCGGGGAAAACCAGAGCGCGACCCGTTGCAACTCAGTCACCGCCCGGCCGGGCACCACCCGGATGATTTCCCGGAGTTGTTCCCGGAGGAGCTCCAGCGCACGGGCCGTGGCGGCCGGTTCCGCGGCCAACAGCTGGCCGCTGACATGAACCGTCCAGCCCTCGACGATCCGGCGCTCGGCGAAGGTCCGGGGGGGCGAATTGGTGCCGCTCGCAACCAAACCAATGGGGCGGGTCACGACCGCGACCGAAAGCAGGCCGAACCCCAGCCCCCCGGCGGAGGTCAGCCGGCGGATGAACCCGCGGCGGCTGAGGATCGGTTGGCGACCGCGGGAGTTTTCAGCGCGATTCAATGCTTCCAACTATCTCATGGCCGCATCCGGATTCTTGGCCGATAATTTGCCACCGACGTGAAAACCCGCACAAAAAGGCCGCCGCCCCTGCTGGCAAAGGCCGGGCCAGGACTGGTGGAGGCGGCCCTGCTCGAGCCGTTGTTCGACCAGGCGCCAGACGTGGTCTTCTTCATCAAGGACGCGGCCGGCCGCTACCAGTCCGTCAACCATTCGCTGGTCCAGCGTCACGGCCTGCGGAACAAGTCCGCCGTGCTGGGCAAGCGGCCCTGCGAGATTTGTCCGGGCGAGTTCGGGCAGATTCCGACCCAGCAGGATGCGTGGCTGCTCAAGACCGGACGTCCGATCTTGGATCATCTGGAACTGCATTGGTATGCCCCCAACCAGCCGGGCTGGTGCCTGACCACCAAGCTGCCCCTCCGTGACGCCGATGGGACGGTGGTGGGACTGATCGGCATCTCCCGCGATGTCCGCGCTCCCATCCGCAACCGGGACATTCCCGACGCGCTTGCGGCGGCGCTCGACCATTTGGAAAACCACGTGTCCGAACCGCTCACGCCGTCCTCACTCGCCCGCCGCGCCCGGATGCCACCGCCACGGCTGGCGCGCCTGCTGAAGCGCCTTTTCGGGCTCACCCCCCGACAGTTCATCGCCAAGACACGCATCGCCGCCGCCTCACGACTCCTGCGCGAGTCCGACCAATCGGTGGCGGACATCGCGTTGGCCTGCGGCTACTATGACCACAGTGCGTTCACCCGCGCCTTCCGCACCATTACCGGAATGACTCCCAGGCAGTTCCGCGGAGCCTGAGGCGCCGACGTCCATCGCAGTAACGTCGGTGTTTGGCGACAATCGGCGGATACCACGTGCGGCAAGTTGAATCTGCCCGGCTTGGAATCGCGAACCGGTTGGGGGTAACCGCCCCGCCAAGCCAAAGCTCACGCCCGGAGTCGAATCGGAGGTGGAATCCCAATCGGAGGAGCGCGGCGAAAATTCCGGCTACGGATCCTGCGTGGTCAATTGTCCAGAATCCCCCGAACGGTGTGGCTCCAGAGGTAGGACTTGAACCTACAACCACACGGTTAACAGCCGCGTGCTCTACCATTGAGCTACTCTGGAATTCCGTAACGGGCGCGCAAAGTAGCGACGTGCTTTGGCGACCGTCAAAGGCTTTTTGTGATTTCCTTCACCGCGTCTCCACGCCGCCATTCGCGACGCTGCTCAAGGGCTGTCCCGTGCGCTCCAGTTCGAGCAGAAGTCGTTTGCGCCAGAGCCCGCCGCCGTAACCGCCCAAGGCGCCGCCCGAGTTCACGACCCGGTGGCACGGGATCAGGATGGCGATCCGATTTGACCCGTTGGCGAGACCGATGGCCCTGGATCCTTTTGGATTCCCAACATGCCGGGCCAGGTCGGCATACGACCACGTGGCGCCGTAGGGAATGCGGCCGAGCCCCGACCAGACCCGCTCCTGAAACGGCGTGCCCGGGGCGTGCAACGGCACGGTGAAGTGCTTCCGGTTGGCGGCGAAATACTCCGCGAGTTCCGACTTCAACTGAATCAGCAAGGGATGTTGCCCGGGAACCAGCGGGAGCCCGAGCTGCCGTTTCAGCCGCTCCAACGTGACGTCGAGGCGCGCCGGGTCAGAGAATTCGAGCAGGCATATCCCGGAGTCACTCGCGGCGATCAGCAACGGGCCCAGCGGCGAAGGAACCACTTCCGCGTGGACGCAGTCGACCTGCCGGGCACCGCCGGGCGGGCGACCGAAATGCCGGGCAAACGCCTCCCGAAATCCGCTGTGCGACTCGAAACCGTGGCCCAGCGCCGCGTCGTCCAGGGATTCGCCGGCACGCAGGGTGTCCAAGGCCCGTCCCAGGCGGAGTTCCCGGCAATGCGCGGCGAACGTCCGGCCATGCTGCTGCTGAAACCAATGCCGCACCCGGGCGGGTTCCAAACCCAGGGCTCGCAGGTCATCGCCCGTCCAGCGCCGGTCGGGCTCCGCCTCGATGCGAGTGAACAACGGCTTCAGCCAATCCGGCGTTGCGCCGTCCTGGCGGTGGGGCTCGCAGCGCCGGCACGCCCGGTAGCCCGCCAACTCGGCTTCCCCGGCGGTAGCGAAGAATTCGAGATTCTCCGGCTTCGGCTTCCGGGCGGGACACGATGGCCGGCAGTAGATGCCAGTCGTGCGGACCCCGGCCACGAACAGGCCATCGAAGCTGCGATCGCCGGCCAAGAAGGCGCGCATCATGGCCGGCGGTGACGGAAGCAAATTCACGCTGGCACGATAGCGGTCGGCCTTCGCGCGGCTCCACCGAAAATGCGACACGGAATTCCGTGCAGGACAACTCCGCCGTCGGCGGCAGCGCATGGTGAAGTTCTATCCGGCATGCGGTTTCTGTTCAGCCGCAACCCAAGGGCGGCTTGTGGCAAGTTGCACGTGGCGGATTGGGGCAAGTAGCCGAACCTGCGCCTGATGAAGACCACGAACAAAAACTCTCCGGCCGCACCTCTCATTGTCGTGCCACCCCCACCTACGACCCCCACCAACACTTGGGTGCAAAGCATCTCGCCCACGGCCTCGAATCCTCGCTCGACGGGCAGCAAGGCCAAGCGCGAGCTCGTCCGCCAGGAAACCACCCGTAAAGTAGCCTCCCGCCAATCGATGCGGCCGGCGGAACGGCGCGGCCAACCCCGCAGTCACCGGGCCGGACGCCCGTAACCGGCGAGGACGACAATCGGGGAAAACAACCGGGCAAAACCGGTGGAGTCCCCGGTCCAAAAGCCAGCCAGCTTCTCGGCATCAATCATCGGCTCCGGCCGAAACACATCACTGATATGCTCACTGACCTGCTCATCTTCGCCTTCGCCGTCGGCCTCGTCGTTGCCTACGTCGTCATCGCCATCAAGACTGTCAACGAGTCGGAATCCTGATTTCCTGGGCGGCAAGCGTTAATCGCGAAGCTTTGCCTTCAGCACAGTTTGGAAGGCTTCCGTGAGTTTTGTCTGGGCTGCGTTGACCTCGTCGTCCTTGAGGGTTCGGTCCGCCGCCCGATAGGTGAAGGCGTAGGCAAGGCTCTTCTGCCCTTCCGGCACGTGCTTGCCGCGGAACACGTCGAACAGTTCGACGGAGTCCAAATTGGCGGGCTTCGTCTGCCGCACCACCTGCAAGACCGCCTCGTGGGTCGTTGATTCCGGCACCAGCAGCGCCAAGTCGCGACGGCTGGACGGGAACTGCGGCAACACCTTGAACGCCTTGGTCGCGTTGCGCCGCGCCAACAATTGGTCGAGATCCAACTCCGCCAGCAAAACGGCATCACGCAGGTCGTGCCGCTTCGCCAAGGCGGGTAGCAACTGGCCCAGCTGCCCCAGTTGCAGCTTCCCGCCCAAGGCCAAGGTCGCTGACTCCAGGAATAGAGCCGTGCTTTCGGCACGCTTGGCGTAGGCCACGCCCCGCAATCCCAACGCCTCGACCAGCGCTTCCACCAATCCCTTGAGGTCGTAGAGATCACACTTGGCGTCACGCTCAGCGCCGGACCAAAAGCCTGGGCTCCGCGAACCGGTCAGCGCGATGGCCACCCGCCAGCCCTCCTTGGCCTGCCCGTTCTGCGCCGTGAAGACGCGGCCGATCTCGAACAACTGCACATCGCCGTTCCGGCGCGTCGAATTGTGGCTGAGGGTGTCGAGCAACCCGGGCAGCAGCGACGGCCGGAGCGCGTTCATGTCACTGCTGAGAGGATTCGCCAGCAGCACCGGTTCCGCCGCCGCGGTCTTGGCCGAAGCGTCATTGATCAACGTCTGCCCCTGCGCCTCGCTGAGTCCGAGCCCGGACAGAATTCGGCGCACTTCGGCAAACTGGTCGTAGACGGCATCGAAAGCGTGGGAACCGACGGCCCCGCGGGGCGCCGTCGAAGGGATTTTGTCCACCCCGTAAAGCCGGGCGATCTCCTCGATGAGGTCGGACTCCCGTTTCAGGTCCACCCGCCACGATGGAATCGACCATGTGTTCAAGGCCGGTTCCGCGGTGCTGGACTTCTGGGAGAGCCCGAGGCTCGCGAGCATCTTCGCCTGAGTTTCGACCGGGATCTCGATGCCCAACAAGGCGCCCGTTTTGGCGTGGCGTAGGGAAACTTCCTTGGCCTTGGCGACCTCCGGATACGCTTCGACAACCCCGTCAGCCAAGACCCCGCCGGCGGTTTCCAGAATGAGCTGGGCACAACGACGACTGGCCTGCTCGCACGCGTTGATGTCGGCCCCGCGCTCGAAGCGGTAGCTGGCATCCGTGCGCAGACCGAGCGTCTTGCTGGTCCGGCGGATATTGGTCGCGGTGAAGTAGGCGGCCTCGATCAACACGTCCACGGTGGAGGCGTTGATCTCGGTGTTCAGCCCGCCCATGACCCCGGCCAAGGCGATGGCCTTGGACTCGTCCGCGATGAGCAAGTTCTCGGTCGCGAGCGTGTGTTCCTTGCCATCCAGCGTCACGAATCTCTCCCCGGCGGCCGCCCGACGAACAACGATGGCCGGCCGGCCGGCGGCATCCTTGGCCAGCAAATGGTAGTCGAACGTGTGCAGCGGTTGTCCGGTCTCCAGCATCACAAAGTTGGATACGTCCACCACGTTGTTGATGCTGCGAAGCCCGACCTTTTCCAGCGCGGAGCGAAGCCAGTCCGGGCTGGGGCCGACCTTGACCCCCTTGACGACGCGGGCGGAGTAACGCGGGCAGAGGTCCGGCGCCTCCAAGCGCACGCTGACCAGGCTGGCGGCCGGTTCGACGCCGGCCAGCAATTCACCCGAGGGGACTCGCAGCGGATTGCCGGTCAATGCGGCAATTTCCCGGGCAATGCCGATGACGCTGTTCAGGTCGGGCCGGTTCGGCGTCACCTCCAAGTCGTAAACCACGTCGCTGCCGCTCCGCCCCAGGTATTCGGCGAACGACTGACCAACCCGGGCATCCTCCCGCAGAATCAGCAGCCCGTCTTCCTTCCGGTGGCCGATGGCTTCCGGGTCCAGGCCGAGCTCCTCGTGGGAACACATCATGCCATGGGATTCAACGCTGCGGATCTTGCCGACCTTGATGGTGAACGGCTCGTTGTCGCCCGGCTTCGGCGGCAACGACGCCCCGGGCAGGATCAGCGGAACCTTGTCGCCGGCCTTGAAGTTCTGGGCGCCGCAGACGATCTGGCGCTCGCCCTGGCCGTCGTTCACGCGGCAGACGGACAGCTTGTCTGCGTTCGGGTGTTTGTCGCGGGTGATGACCTGCGCGACGACGATGCCGGCAAACTCACCGCCGAGCTTCGCCACCCCCTCGACCTCCAGCCCGAGCATCGTGAGACGCTCGGTGACCTCCTCAGGGGACCAGTTGAAATCGACGTATTGTTTGAGCCAGTTGAGCGTGACCTTCATGGACTAGAAATCGGTGAAACGGATGAACTTGTGGACGGCGATGTCAGGGCTTGAGGGCCTGCGGCAGTGGTTTGGCGGCCTTCGGATGCGGGGTGTTGAAATCGAGTCCCAGATACGCGGCGGCGGTCGCCGCGACCTGACCTTGGGTGGCCGCGGGCGAATCGCTGCGCTCGCCCAGCGCCGGCGTGTCGGGGCCGAGGAGCCCGATCCAGATGGACGCAGAATCGGCGATTGCCTTGCCGTGGTTTTTCCACGCGACCGGCGCCGGGCCTCGGCCGTGGTCGCTAGTGAGGATAAAGGTCGTCTGGTCGCGATATTCGGGCTGCGACTGAACCAACGTCCACAGCTCGCCGATGAACCGGTCGAAATTCCGGGCCGCGTGCAGGTAGCGGTCGTAGCGGCCTTCGTGCGCCCAGTCGTCGGTCTCGCCGAATGCCACGTAAAACGCCCGCGGCTTCACACTGCGTAGCATTTCCTTGGCGGCGGTCGCGGCAAACGTATCCAACGAGACGTCACCCCAGAGCGGCGTGGCGCGGTCCAACAGTTCCTGGGCGGCCGGCGACAACGCGAATCGCTTCGTTCCGGCCGGCAGTTCAAAGGCGCTCCAGACCGGGAAACCCGCCACGTCGGCATTGAGAATCCACGGAATTACTCCCCAGCTCACCACCGCGCCCACCCGCCCCTGATAGGCCGGCTGCGTGTGCAGCCACTGGAAGACGTTCACGTTGGGATTGGGCTTCCGGTCGTTGCTGTCGATGCGGCCGTCCGCCACTCCAGTGAGGAACTCGCTGTAGCCGGGATAGGAGAAATTGTGCCCATTCGTCACGCGCACGATCGAACCCTTGTTCCGGTTGCCCCAGAGTTGGCCCTCCTTCGCGATCTTGCCCCAGACAAACGGCATCAACGCCTCCCGCCGCGCCTCGGGTGTCGGCCGCCAGAACGCCGTGCGCAAGTCGTTCGTGTTGGAGACTCCGCCGTTCTCCTTGCTGATCAGCTCCTCCTCGGCACCGCCGAACACCTCCTGCCACCGCAGGCCGTCGGTGGTCAGCAGGAAGACATTGCGGGTCTTCAGGTCGGCGGCCTGCGGGCACGACGAGCCGATCACGGCCAGCAGCAACCAAAGACGAAAGGAAACACGAAGGCTTTTCATGCGAAACTTGTTCGGATTAGGCGAAGACTAGCCGTCCTCTGGGCTCCGGAATCGGGCGGCCCAATGACTTCGCGGTCTCAATCCATTCCCGGATGACCACATCGACATTCTTCAGGGCGGCCGCACGGGTGGGACCATCGGCAGCGCAGCCGGCAAGTTCCGGCACTTCGGCGACAAACGCCTCGTCGTCCTTGCTCCAGTAGATGATGACTTCGTATTTGCTCATTTCAGTCCTCCGCGAGTTTGTATTTCACGATCACTTCCCGCACTTGCCGGACCTGATACGGCTTAGCGTTTGCCCCACGCGGCTGCAGGTTCAGGATTTCCTCCACGGAGTCGCGGGTAAAGATGTGGTGGCTGCCTTTGACGCGCAAAACGAAGCCCAGCCGCCCCAACACTTGGCACAAGCCGTCGAACGGGATGTTCGCGTCGGCTGTGCCCCGCAGGATCTGGTCGAGCAGTTTGCCGTGCTTGCTCATTTCAGAACTGCCCCAGAAACCTCACGTCGTTCTCGTAGAACAGCCGGATGTCGGTGATGCCGTAGCGCAGCATCGCGATGCGTTCGATGCCGAAGCCGAAGGCCCAGCCGCTCCACACCTCGGGATCGTAGCCCACGTTCTCGAAGACCTGGGGGTGCACCATGCCGCAGCCGGCAATCTCCAGCCAGTCCTTGCCCAGCTTCTTCACGAGGGCGTTGGTGAAGTCGATCTCCAGGCTAGGCTCGGTGTAGCTGAAGTAGTGCGGGCGGAAGCGGAGCTTCACGTCATTGCCCAGCAGTTCGCGGAAGACCGCCTCGACCGTGCCCTTGAGGTCGCCGACCGTGACGTTCTTGTCCACGTATAGGCCCTCAATCTGGTGAAAGGTCGGGTTGTGCGTGGCATCGGCATTGTCGCGGCGATAGACGCGGCCGGGCACGATGATGCGGATGGGCGGCGGCTGCGACTTCATCACCCGGATCTGCACCGAGCTGGTGTGCGTGCGGAGCAGCGGCCGGCCGGGCACATCCACGAAGAAGGTGTCCTGCGAATCGCGCGCCGGGTGGTCGGCGGGCGTATTCAGCGCGTCGAAGCAATGATACTCGTCCTCGATCTCCGGTCCGTCGGCGACGACGAAGCCTAGCTTGCGGAACGCCTTCACGATGTCGTCGGTCACCTGCGTGAGCGGATGCAGCTTGCCCAAGGTGCGCCGGCGGCCGGGCAGCGTGAAGTCGGTGGGCTCCTTCGGCAGCGCGGCGCGCAGCTCGAGTTCGCCCCGCTTCTCGGCGATGATCGTTTCGAGTTCCTGCTTGGCGGCGTTGATCGCCTTGCCGGCCAGGGGGCGGACGTCCTTCGCCAGGGTGCCCAACTCCTTCATCAGCGCGGTGAACTGGCCTTCGCCGCCGAGGAACGCCCCTTTGGCGCGCTCCAGCGACGGCAATTCCTTGGCCGCGCGCAGTTCGTTCAGCGCGGCCTGTTTGACGGTCTCGATACGGTCGAGCAGTGACATGAGGGCGGACATTCCGACAGCCGCCGCCGGGAATCCAGCCGGGAAAACGGATCACCTCGGGGCGCACATGCCCTAGGCCGGCGGGCTGCCGGCAGCCGCGACGAATTGGGCGGCCCGCCCGGACGCTTGGTCGCGCCGGCAGACCGCCCCGACCACCAATGGCGCCGGCGCTGGCCGGAACGGGATGAGTTTCAGCCGCTCCCCGGCCAGGCACGCGAGCGACCGGGGCACGACGGCCACTCCGCGGCCCGCCTCGACCGCGGCGATCAAGCTGGTGACGCTGTCGTGTTCCTCACCAACGGTCGGTCTCGCGGCGAGCGTCGAGAACAGGGCGGAAAGGCTTTCATGGTATTCCGGGTAACCGGTTCGGCTGTAGGCGATCAACGGCTGGGCCGCCGCCAGCTTCAGCGTTACGGCCGGCAACCGCGCCAGGGGATGTCCCGGCGCCACGGCAAGGCACATCGGGTAACGGGCCAGCTCGTGAAACCGCAGGTCAACGGGTTGACGGCCGGCGGGCCTGACCATGAGCGCCAGGTCGAGCCGGCCTTCCCGCAAGCCCAGCATCATTTCCTCGGTGGAGAGATCATGCAGCACCACCTTCACGCCGGGCGCCACCGTTTGGAATGCCCGCAGCGCTCGCGGCAAGATTTCCACCGTCAACGACGGCGCGTAGCCGACCGACAGTTTTCCCGCCGTGCCGCCGGCTATTGCCCGGGCGGCGGCAACAGCCTCGGCGGCCCGCGCCAAGACAGCCTTGGCCTCGGCGAGGAACACGTGGCCGGCTTCGGTGAGCCGCACCGACTTGGCGCTCCGCTGAAACAGGGACACGCCCAATTCCGCCTCCAAATCCCGCACCTGACGGCTGACGGCCGGCTGCGAAACGCGGAGCTTGGCCGATGCCCGGGTGACGTTTTCCTCCTCGGCGACGGCCACGAAGTAGCGGAGATGGCGAAGTTCCATGCCGAGCGACCATAGCTTCCCGGCATGGTGAGCCAAGGAACATGGTCTTTGCTTGGGTCGTCCGGCGCCGGCTAGGGTTTCGCTCGGCAGACCAAGAACCACGAGATCCCGATCCGCATGAAAAACTCTCTCCGCTTCCTGGCGCTCGCCTTTCTCGTCGCGATGACGGGATGGTGGCTCGCCGCGGGCGCCCATCGCGGTTGGACCCAGACAAGCGTGGCCCGGAAGACCTTGGACGAAGTCACCGGGATCGAGGCGATCACTTACGAAAAGCGTTTTGTCCCCGGTCTGGACTTCGTCGGCGCCTCCGTGATCGGCACCGTGCTGCTAGTTGGCGCCTCGTGCTTGGTTCGCCGGCAGCCACCGCAATCTCCTCGCTGATTGACCATCCCACTCCATGAAAAACATCCTCACCCAAATCCTCACCTTCGCCACGCTCAGCGCCACCGCCTGGGCGGCGCCGCAAACCTTCGACTTCAAGGACCCGAAGGGCGTGAACAACGTCGTCTTCAAGCTGGATGCGCCGCTGGAAGCCATCAACGGCAGCGCGAGCGGCATCAGCGGGACAATCCGTTTTGATCCCGCCAACCCGAGCGCCACGACCGGCAAGATCACCGTCGCCGCCGCCTCGTTGCACGTGCCCAACCCGGTGATGAAGGAGCATCTCCTCGGCGAGCAGTGGATGGACGTCGCGAAGTTTCCGGAGCTGACCTTCGAGGCGAAATCGCTCGGTGAAGTGAGCACGAAGGACAACGTCACCACGGGCACCGTGAAGGGAACATTCACCGCCCGCGGCGTCGCCAAGGACATCTCGTTGCCGGTGAAGCTGACTTACCTGAAGGACAAATTGGGCGCCCGGACCGGCGGCCAAGCACAGGGCGATTTGCTGGTGCTGCGGGCGGACTTCCGCATCCTGCGCAGCGACTTCGGCATCAACCCCAAGGCCCCGGACGACAAGGTGGCCAACGAGATTGACCTGACCCTCAGCCTTGCCGGCGCGTCGCCCCGGTAAATCTTCCCCGCGTTCGCCTCAACTTTCCTGATTTCCACCCGTTCCGGCCATGAATCCCCGCATCCTCGCCTTCGGCGGCAGCCTCCGCCGCGACTCGTTCAACCACAAGCTGGCCGCCCTCGCCGCGGCCGGTGCCCGCGAAAGCGGCGCCGAAGTGACGCTGATTTCGCTGCGGGATTTCCCCCTGCCGGTCTTCGACGAAGACTTGGAAGCCCGGGACGGCCTGCCGGAAAACGCCCGGAAGCTGAAGGCGCTCTTCCGGGGTCACCACGGCCTGCTCATCGCCTCGCCGGAATACAACAGCAGCGTGACCGCCGCGCTGAAGAACGCCATCGACTGGGTTTCCCGCGCCGAGGCGGCCGACGAACCCGCCCTGTCGGCCTTGTCCGGGAAGACGGCGGTGATCTGCGCCGCTTCACCGGGCGGGCTCGGCGGCCTGCGCGGCCTGGTCCATTTGCGGGCGATCCTCGGCAACTTGGGCATCGTGGTCCTGCCCGACCAGGTGGCCGTGCCCAGCGCCTATTCGGCCTTCGCCGAGGACGGCACATTGGCTGATCCCAAACAGGCGGCCCGGGTTCGGTCATTGGGCACCACCTTGGCCCAGCACCTCGCAAAACTGCTCCGGTAGCGCAGTTCGGGGCGCAATTCGCGCGCCGCCATTGCGGAATGGCCGGCATCGCCCACACTCCGCGCACGTGTGCTGAAGCCATTCCTCGCGCGCAACTGGTTTGTCCTCTCCCTGCCCACGGTCGTCCTGCTCGCCTGGGCCGTTCCCGGGTTCGGGGCCAACGGCGGCCCGCTGCACCCCGAGATTTCCACCCGCTGGGGCGTGGCGGCGATCTTCCTCGCACAAGGGCTCACGCTGCCGGTCGCCGCGCTGCGGAAGGGCGCCGGCAAATGGAAACTCCACCTGCTGGTCCAGACGTTCACCTTCCTGATTTTCCCGCTGCTCGGCATCGCGCTCGATTGGTCGGTCGGTCGCCACTTGCCGGCGGATTTGCGGCTGGGGTTTCTGTTCCTCTGCGTGCTGCCCTCCACGGTTTCGACTTCCGTAGTTCTTACCGGGCTGGCCGGCGGCAACACGGTCGGCGCCATCTTCAATGCGGCCCTGTCGAACGTCCTCGGCGTATTTGCGACGCCGATCTGGGTGGCCTGGCTGATGGAAAAGGGCGGCCAGTCCCAACCCATGGGGCAAGTCCTCCGCGACATCGTGCTGCTGCTGTTGCTCCCGCTCGGCGTCGGCCAACTGCTGCGGCTGGGCGTGGCGGCGTGGGCCGACCGGTGGAAGAAGGCGTTGGGCAATGCGTGTAGCGGCCTGATTCTGTTCCTTGTCTTCGCCGCCTTCTGCAACTCCGTCCAACAGGGACTGTGGAAAGCGCATCCTCCCGGTTTGTTTGTGGGCACGGCGCTGTGTGTCGGCGCCCTCCTCCTGCTCGCCATCACGCTGGTGGGCGGGCTGGCCCGCCTCGGGAAGCTGGACCGGCCGGACCGCATTGCCGCGACCTTCTGTGCCCCGCAAAAGACCATTGCCTCCGGAATCCCGCTGGCAAAAGCCATCTTCGGCACCCACCCCGGGCTGGGGCTCATCCTGCTGCCAATCCTGCTCTACCACCCGCTGCAACTCCTCGTCTGCGGCGTGATGGCCGACCGGTTCGCCCGCGCGAAGCCGCCCGCCTGAGCCACCAACGAAAAACCGCAGCTTCCCGGGGGAAACTGCGGTTTACAAATTGGAGCGAGCGAAGCGATTCAATCCCTCCGCACCACACGCGCAACCGATCAATAATCAATGCCTCACCAGCGCGGCTACCGAGGGGTATGCAAGATACGCGCACAGATTGCCGCGGACGCTGACTTTCGGCGCATGGCGGACTTCTGGCCCCGGCCGGGCGCGACATTCCGGCAGGCCATCTTGGCGTTGGTTCAAGCCTCCGGGGAATCACCCCTGGCCAGCGAGTCGGTTCGCCCCGAACGCATGAACTAGAGGCAGTCCTTGGCCCGGCGGCGGAGGGTCAAGGTGGAGCGCAGGCGTCGGAGCGGAGAGCGGCTCCTTTCGGGGGCGGCCCCGTCGTCCCGGAGCCGGCGCGGTCTGCGGGTGGCACGACTGACATTGAGGGCGGAACGGAAACCGGCTAGCCGCCCAACGGGAGCAGGCGGAAGCGGGACTTGTTCGACTCGACCGTAACGAGGGCGCCGCTTCTCAGTTCGGCCCCGTTCTGCCGGAGAATCTGGAACACGGTTTCGCCGATCGCAGCGGGCCGGATGTCATCAAGGCGCAACTGGATAACGCTGGGCAACTGCGCGCGGGTCTGGAAGAGCAGCGTTCCGAAATCAAGGTCGTGGGTCAGGACGACAGCTCCATGATCCAAAGCCCAACGCATGATTTCGGTGTCGGGAGCCGTGGGAAGGCCAACCTCCCGCCAGTGCTGGGCGGTGATGCCACGTTCCCGCAACCAAGCTGCCCAGGAGACGGGCAGGCAGTTATCCACGATAACCGTCACGCAGCCTGAAGCTCGACGTCTCGTTCCCGCAGCCGCCAAGCGCCGTAGGCCATGCAGGCCCGCAAGTCATCCGGTTCCAAATCGGGATACTCCGCCAAGACTTCTTCCCGCCCTGCCCCGGCCGCCATCAGCCCAAGGATCGTGGTAACCGGGATGCGCAGCCCCCGGATGCAGGGAAGCCCCGTCATCACACCCGGATTGACCGTAATCCGGTTGAAAAGCTCGTTCATGTTTGGACGCTAAACGAAGCCGCTTTGCTTCGCACGTCATTTGCACCGGGCCGCGGAACGCGATGGACCGTGAACCGCTCCACGAAGGGCCATTTCGAGCCGCAACCTGTCGCTCTGGTGCTGTGGGTTGAAACCGGGGGGAAACCTCTTTCAAACCAACGAAAAACCGCAGCTTCCCGGGGGAAACTGCGGTTCACAAATTGGAGCGAGCGAAGGGATTCGAACCCTCGACATTCACCTTGGCAAGGTGACGCTCTACCAGGCTGAGCTACGCTCGCGCTCCGAAAGACGGGCGAATAAATGGAGATTTGTCGGACCCATTGCAAGCGAAGTTTTATCCGACGGGCAAAGAATCTGCATCGGCGGCACCCGGCATCGGCAGCAAGGCCGGCAGTTGCCCCGGAGTCGGCAACCAAAGCTTGAAAACCGTGCCCTGCCCAACCCGGCTCTCCAATTCAATCCGGCCGCCGTGGTCGCGCATGATGCGCTGCACGATCATAAGGCCGAGCCCGGTGCCCTTCTGTTTGGTCGTATAGTAAGGCTCGAAGATATGCTTGAGCTGCTCCGGTGGGATGCCGACGCCGGTGTCGGCCACGCTGACCCAGACGGCCTTGGAGTTGGAGCCGGATTCCAACGTCAGGGTGCCGCCCTTCACCATCGCCTGCATGGCGTTCTTGATGAGATTGACCAGCACCTGCTTGAACTGGCCGGCATCAAGCAACGGCACGGGGAGGCTTCGCCCGAGCTTTTCCGCGACCCGCAGCTTCCGGTTCTCCAATTCCGGCCGCAGCACCTCCAGGGTTTCCCGGATGACCGTGTTCAGCGCCGTCGGTTGCAGGCGTGGCGGGGTCGGCCGCATGGCCTGGAGAAATTCGGTGACGATGTAGTCAAGCCGGCTGATCTCGCCCTTGGCGACGTTCAGAAAGCCTTCCAGTTTGTCCGCATGGGTCGCGGCGGCGGTCGAATCGTCGTTCCGGGCCGCCCGTTGCAACTTGCGGACCTCACGCTCCATCAGTTGCAGGTGGATGTGCAGGGCGTTGAGCGGATTGCCGATTTCGTGGGCGACACTGGCCGCCAACAGGGTGAGCGCATGCAACCGTTCGCTCTCGATCGTTTCGGCGGTCTTGTTCCGCGCTTCGGTCGCGTCGTGCAGGATCAGCGCCACGCCGGAACTGCCCGCCGCCTCGCCGTCGAGCGGGGCGGCGTAGAGGCGCAGAAACCGCGGCGTGGGATACGTGACCTCAAATTCCTGCCGCACCACCCCGGTGCCGCCGTCCTGGTCCACCCGCTTGAGCTGTTCCCAATCCATCCGCGGCAACAGGCGCGTCACCGGCTGCCCCTCGGCCTGCTCGGACGTGAACCCCAAGAGCCCCGTCACGGCCTCGTTGACGTAGATGACCCGGCCTTCCTCGTCGGTGACTACCACGCCGTCCTCAATGCGGTTGAAAAGCGTCTCGAGGAAGTTCCGTTCGCGCGCCAACCGCTGCACCACGGTCTGCAAACCCTCTGAGTCGAGCCGGTTGATCCGGCCCAGCACCTTGTCCAGGAAGCTCGATTTGGTCGGGGGCACGGCTCAGAACCAGCGCTTGCGCTTGAAATACCAGTAGGTCACCGCGGTGCTCAGCAGCGTCACCGCCAAGATCACCGGATACCCGTGGCGCCCTGCCTTGATCTCGGGCATGTCCTCGAAGTTCATGCCATACCACGTCCCGACGATCATCAGCGGGGTCGTCACGATGGTGAACAGGGTCAGCACCTTGATGATCTCGCCCTGCCGGTTGGCCGCCATGTTGAGGTAGATCTGCAGGATGCCCGACAGCGAGTCCATGTAGCTCTGTGCCAGTTCCCCGATGTGGAACAGGCCGTCATACACGTTGCGGTAGTAGGGCACGAGATGCGGCCGGATCAGCTTGAACTCGCCACGGGCAAACCGCGCGATCACTTCCCGCTGCGGGCCGATGATCTGGCGCAGGTGCAGCACCTCCTTCTTCACCCGCTGGATTTTCTGCAACGTGCCCGGCTCGGCGCTGGTCAGCACCTCGTCCTCCAATTCCGCGATCTCCAGGCTGAGTTCCTCCAGGGCCGGCTTGTAGTTCTCCACCAGCGAATCCAGCAGCGCGTGGGCCACCTTGTCCGGGGCCCGGGCGACGTGCACGGTGCTCTTCAGGCACAGCTCCTCCGTGTGCTGGATGCTGCGCAGGGCCTCCTTGTGGTAGGTCACCAGGAAGTTCTTCCCGAGGAAGAAGTTCAGCTCGCTGGTGGCGAACAGGCCGTCCTTGCGTTTGTAGTCCACCGCATGGATTACCATGAACAGGTAGGACTGAAATCGGTCGTCCTCCTTCGGGTCGTAGGTCTCCACCTTGGGCGACTGGCTCTCGTTGATGCAGTCCTCCACCGAAAGCGGGTGGAAGTGGAACACATCCTCGAGGATCCGTCGGGCCTCTTCGTCGGGCACGTTCTCCAGATCCACCCACAGGAAGAGATTGGTGTCCGCGAGCAGCGTGGGCATCAGGAACATCTCTATGTCCTGGGTGTGCAACCGGCCCGTGGTGGTGAAGGCAAACGAACGAATCATGCGCCTGAGTCGCGGGACGCTACCGGCAACTCTAGGCCGGGGAAATCCCAAATGCCGGGACCCCGGCGCCGCGAACCGGGTCCGCGGCGATCCAATTGGCATTTCGGCACCCCGGATTGCCGCCGGCCCAAAGACCCCTTGCGGCATGTTTGCCCTGCCCGCTTAAATCAGCCCGGCTTCGGCAGACGCCGGTCGCAATTCGAAAATCGCACATCTCACATGGCTTACACCACCTGCAC
>JBIIUN010000337.1:0-5689 GCA_044339945.1 Kapaibacterium sp. (SeqCode) | reverse complement strand
CGTAGGGCGACACCTGCTGGAACAGGTGGCTCTTGCCCGTGCCGCGCGGTCCCAACTCCACCGCGTTGTAGTTGTTCTCCACGAACGGAACCATGCGCAGCAGCATCACGTCGCGGGTCCGCTCGGAGAACGCAGTCGGTTCCAGCCCGATGCTGCGCAGAAGCAGGCTGCGCCATTCGTCAAAGTTGAAGGCGTCGCGCCCCTTGGAAAACGCCTCCAACACATCGCGCTTCGAGAGCTGGATTTCGCGCAGGCTCTCAATTCCGAACGGCCGGCCGTTTTTCTCCTCCGCGATGCTCGGGTCATAGGCCACATCGATCTCGGCGTAGAAGCCGCCGGTCAGCATGCGGTCATGCTTGTGGACCAGTTCGTCAGGGATGCGGACGTTGTTGAGTCGCAGGCTGGGCAACTCCGCCACGAAGCAGTTGTTGGTCGCGTCCAGCTTGGCCCGGATGATGTCGATCAGTTTTACCCGCCCCTCTTCCTTGGCCCGGGCCTTGAAGAGCTCCTCCTCGCCGGCCCGCACGGTGCGGAGCTGCAGCTGCTTCTGCACAATCGCCAGGCCTTCCTGGATTTCCGTCTCGTTCGTGCTCGCGCAATAGCGTCCGAGCAGGAACTCGGCGACGTAGGTGGGCACCGGATACTGCCCCTTGAAGCGGCGCACCAAATCCTTGCGCACCAGGTAGCCCTCGAAGGCGGTGGCGGCGATGCGGTCCAAATGATCGAGTTCCATGTCAGCTGTCTCCGATATTGACGGGTTGCTTGAAAATCACGGTGCCGTCAGGCGTGCTCACGACTAGCAGCACCGCCGTGCCCTGCAAATCGTCATTGGCAACGATCACAGACACCTCGCCCGTTTCGGCGACCACCTTGCCGCGCTGATCTTCGGGCAACACGGAAGATTTGGGATCGGCCGCCTTTGTCCGCAGGTCCACCTTTAGGCCGGCGGCCCCTTTCAATACAACCAACAGACGTAGCCCCTTCCATTTCGTCGAAACCAGTTCCGGCTTTCGGGTCGGACCAGTGGCGTCAGCCTTGATCAGCAGCACCGGCAGCAAGGCCTCCTGCAAGGTCAGCCCGCCGTGGGTGTATTCGAGTCCTTTGACAAAACTGCTGATCCCCGGGGCCAACACCATCGGGAGCGCCGGATTCCAGAACCAACCTGTTTCCGGGAAACCATGCTGGGCGCCAGTTTCGGGAGTGGCACAGCGGCCCCAGCGGGATTCGGTGAGGTGCTTGGGCAAGTCCAGCTTGGGCAACCCGCCGGGCACCAGCAGCCAGCCGTGGTCCGTCACCACGCGAATGGTTTTCCATCCGGCGGCCAGCAACCCCTGCACCCGGTGCCTTACCTCAGTCAGCTGTTCGCCGACGCGCCAGGCCAGTTTCTTTCCTTCGGCATGTCCGTGCCGGTCGAACGCCCCTACTTCGGTCCAAGCACACCGGCCCGGATCGCCGTCTTCTCCGGCGGCGAGGTAATCCATTCCCGCCGATTTGAGCAGTTCCCGAAAGCGCTCCGTGGTCAGGGGCTTGTCGGTGTGGGCCTCGGTGGGAGCAAATGTTCCGCCGGCGCTTTCGCCTTTCAGGAAGGAAGCCATCGGTTTCCAGGCTGGCTTCGCCGTGGCCGTGACTGTCGGCAAGGCCGCCCACTCGTGCCCGAGCTCCAGCGGCAACCCGGCCTGCTCCAATTCCGCTGCCAACAGCCGGCCAAGGTCAAACCGCAGACCGTCGACGAACAGGAACACGGTGCCGGGTGTCGGGTCCAACTGCCGAGCCTGTTGGCTGCTCCGATTCGGATAGCTGGCGGCCAGGGCTTGCGCCGTCTGCGCGAGCTTTTCCAGCCAGGGGCGATACACCGAGCCCAAGGCCGCCTCGACCGCACCGAGGTCCGCCGGGCTCCTGACGGCTGCCAAGGCCTCCAGCGCCGCCGCATCGGCCTGCCAGCCATGCTGGACGTAGCCGAGCGCCAAACCACTCCAATCGGCACCACCGGCAAAGGCTTGGGACGCTTTGACCAAACGTCCTAGAGCACTGACGGCGCTGGCCAAGGATGCCTGGCTGAGTTTGGCCCAGACCCAACCCATCCGCGGCGCTTCCTTTTCGGCCAGCTCCAGGATTCGGGCTCGCCCCGCCGCCAGCGGCAAATCCGCCACGCCCAGCAACGCCGCCCGGAGCTCGTGCTCCCGCTGCTGATTCACGCTGGGATAGGTCTCCTGGCAGGCGAACAAATCCGGGGGAGAGAGGCGGGAGAGGATTTCATCCACCCCGGGAAAGCTGCGCGGGGACTCGGCAAATCGCTGCCACACCACCTGCCAGCCAGAGGCTTGGACCGCGAGCTTCTCTGCGGCCGCCAATTCGCCGTCCTTCTCCGGGTCAAAGCCGTAATCCTTGCGGCAAATGGCCCGAAAGCTGGACCACTCCGGCCCTTGCCACTTGGCTCGCCATAGCTTCGGTTGGCCCAACCAACGCAGCAGCATCCGCACGGGATCGTCCGCAACCAGGCTGCGGAAATCGGCCGCCTCTAGGCGCCGGCCAGCCAGGGCCGACACATCGGCTTCCAGCACCTTGGCGAGGCATTCCCGAAGGGCGGCGGCGGTGTCGGCGTCGCGGGCCACATCCAGGCCCAGGCCACCGTCGGCGGACGCGAGGAAGGCGGCGGGTGTCCAGTCCTTGCCGTTCTTCTGGAGCCAGAACTGCCCCTCGAACTGGAGCGCAAACAGGTGGCGGACGTCTTCCGGGAAATCGGTGGCGCTGCGAAACGCAGTTCGAGGAATCCCGGGCAGGTAGAGAATCGGAGTTTGGGCGGCTGCCACTGGTTGCGCCGGCACCTGGAAGCGAAGATAGGCCACCGGGCCGGTCTGCTGGGTCTCGTCGTATTCCCCCAAGGTGAACAGCCGGGGAATTGCCGTGCGCAAAGCTTCAACGACGGGTTCCCACAGCCGTTCGCCATCCGTCCACAGAATCACCCGCGGCCCGACGACGTCGTTGCGGTTGTGGTTGGCTGCGGCAACCAGCGAGCCGAGCAAGTGGTCGAGGACGGTCATGGGAGCTGCATGGCGGCCCAGAGTGGGGCGAAGTCGGAACGGGCCGGGCAGTTTCTCGTCAGTTCCTTCAGCCAGTATTCCGCCGGTTCCGAACCCAGGGGCTTCAGGAATTGATTGAGAGTCACCGAAACGTGTGCCCGGAAGAAACTTTTGCCGTGAACTATTGTGGTCAACTGCTGCTCGGGAGTTAGGGCTTGGGCGGCGGTTAGTCGCTTCTGGAAATCGTTAAAAAGCTTCGTCGCATCCAGATAAGTATCCCACTCGTGCAGCGTGGCTTGGATGAAATGGTCGTTTTGTGCGGCGGTAAGGTCTAAGAGCGCATCCTTGAACCCTTTGGCTTTTAGTCCTGCCCAAAGCGGATTTACGACTTGCCATAGCACACCGTGCCTCACCCACGCCGCTAGTGAACTCAGCATCGCCGCCTCGAATGCATGGTAGCCACCTGAGACTTGTGACTGCTGAACCTGCGGCAGCATCGACCACACTTCTCCAGGTAGGACGAAGTAACTTTCCATACAGTAGCGAGGGAGCACATGCAGGGTAGGCTTGTCGGCTTTGAGCTGAGCGATGGTGGCGGACTCCCACTCGTCAGCATCCACCAAACCGAGCCAAGTCGGTTCGAGGTCGAGTATATCGAGCACGCGGCTCTTACCCGTCGCGAAACCTACGATCCAGTTTGAAGTCCAACCGGGACGAGCCGCATCGAGCTGCCGCTCGATGAATATCTTGTCATCTTCTCCTTCCACCACCAGCGCCCTGCGCGAGCCAGGCGGATTGATCAGATTTCGAATCGCCTCATGAGGCTTGGAACGAGCTTTCACAGGTCACCTCCTTGTCCCAGGCGGATGCGGACCCCTCGCGCTTCGACGTAATCCCAAATCATCGGCAAGTGCGAGGTCAGCACCAGTTGCCCCTGTTTGGCGGCAACGACCTCGTGCATGCGGGCAATGAACCGGTCCACCAGCGACGGATGCATGTGTAGGTCGGGTTCATCCAGCAGCACCAAGCCGCCCGCCTGCAACCAGCGGCTTACCAGGTAAAGCTGGATGAGCATCTGCCGTTCCCCGGAGCTGAGGTCGTCGAGGGGATGGGAATGTTCGCCGGCCTCATCCTTTACGTCCACTAGCAGTCGCAGGCTAGGCGTGGGTTGCGATCGGATCGTCTTCCCAACCAGAAACGCATTTAGGTCCGCCAGGACGCGATGATAACGCTCTTCGTCCAACGCCTTGAGGGCCACCAGCGAGGCTTCAAGCTGTCCCTGCCAGTCTTCCGAAGGGCGGTAGGTGACTAGCCAACTTTGGGCTGGGTCGTCTCCGATCGGACGTCCCGGATCGCCTTTCGGGCGGACCCAACGCCGATCCTCGCCATCAAGGTAGATCAGGTTGGGAGTTTCCGCCTGCTTGCCCAAGACCAGCTCCGCATATGCCTTCGACCACGCCTCCAGGCGAGTCTGTTCCCCGCGATGGATCAGCTCCGGCCTCCCCCGGCCGCTCTTCGTTTCACTGAGTTCACCCATCCAGAAATCCGCCCCGGGCCGGACCGTCTCGAAAAATGCAGCGTCGCCGAAGTAAATGCCCACGCGGCCTTTGAATCCGGGAGCCTCATCGGCCACCAGTGCGATGGCACCGACCCGTGAACGAAGCCACGCCCGTGCCTGGGAGTTGGATTTGGGGCGCACCTCCGGCGTGGCCAACCATTGGCCGGTCATCGCCCAGAGCTGTGCCCAAGCGCGAAGCAACGACGATTTTCCGGTGCCATTTGGCCCCGAAAAGAGAACGAGCTGATGGTTCACATCCCGCCACGCATCATGCAGGTCGAAGGACCGTGCCCCGCGGAAAGGACCGACATCGTGGAGATGAATGCGGCGAATCTTCATGGGCGGACTATGGGCGGGACGCTCGCTTGGTAGCTAGCGTCAGATGGACCTCGTTCCAGCGGTTGCCGGCGGGTTCTTTGCCGGGCACCGGGTCGGTGCCGGGTTCGTCGTCGCACCAGAACCACGGGTAGTCGCCTTTGTCGCGCTGGGGTTCCTTGCCGCGGTCTTTGTCCCACTTCACGCCGGGTTTGGTGCGGAGGAGGCCGGCGCCTTTCTTGCCGAGGTCCGGCGCCTGCAGGAAGGGGCGGAGGTTCAGGCGGACGCCGTCGTTGAGATCGGGGTGCCAGCCGAGGGGTTGCTGGGAGAGCGGCTTCCAGCGGGTGAAGAGGTCGTAGGGGGCTTCGCCTTCGAGGATCTGGGCGAGTTGCTTCTGGAGGGCCTGGGCGGCGCCGAGGCGGGCGGCGGCGCCGGGTTTGTCGGCCTTGGCGTCCTCGGACTGCTGGCGGATCCAGTCGCCGACGTAGGTGTAGGTCAGTTTCTGGAGCAGGCCGTGGTCGAGGCGGTGGTAATGGACCAGGGCGTGGAAGCCGTCCTTCAGGCCGTCCCAGACGTGCCAGATGAAGGGGCGATCATGGAACAGGGAACAATGCTGCTCGAAGAACTCGTCGCGCAGCCAGTCTTCCAGCGTGGTGGACTTGCTGCCCTTGGAACCGGCCTTGGCGAGCAGTGCGCGTTCATCGAACGGGCCAAGGGCGGTGGCGAGCAGGGTGCGCAAGCGGGCGGCGGCAGGCTGTTCGCGGTTGAGGGGTGGGAGACAGACCACGCCATCGTC
>JBIIUN010000317.1:0-6167 GCA_044339945.1 Kapaibacterium sp. (SeqCode) | reverse complement strand
CCCACGAGTTGGGGCGTCTGCAACTGGTGCAGGCGGTAGACATCGCCATTCGAGGCGACAAGCCAGGGAAACCCGTTCGACCCCGCCGCCAAACGGATGCCGTTGCCGCCCGGTTGCACCCAATTGACCCCATCCCAGCGATACAAGGGGCGGTCGTTGAGGCCGCCGGGAACGTAGCCGATCAGCCAGATGCTGCCATCCGGGCCACAGGCAATGTCGCTGCCCCGCCCTGGAAGCTTGACCCACGCATCGCCGGCCCGCCGGAAAATGTCGCCCTGCCCGGTCACGATCCAGGCCTGGCCATCGGGCGCGACGGAAATGCGCCGGGCGGCCCCGCCCACTGCCGTCCAACCGGCGCCGTTCCAGCGGTAGATCGGGCCGGACAGTGTGGGAAATTCGACTGGATCGCCCGGCCAACCGGTCAGCCACACCGATCCATCCGCACCGGCGGCGATGTCGAGTCCCTTGCCGGCGACCTTCTGCCATGCCGTCGAAGTCTTCCGGTAGATGGTCCCGTCGGCGGCAACCAACCACGGCAAGCCGTCCGCACCGACCGTTATGCTCATCCCCTTGGCGGCGCCGTCCGCTTCGAAGCCGACTCCATTCCAGCGATAGACGTCGGTATTCGCCCACGCGGCGCCGTGCCCGACGATCCACACCGAGCCCTCGGGTCCGGCCCCGACGTCATTCGCGCGGACGGGGAACCTTTCATAGAAGTAGGACTGCCCCACCAACACCAGCGGAGCCAGCACGAGTCCGGACAAAGACAGCAGCGCATTCATGGCGGGAATTGGATCCAATCTCTCTTCGACGGAGATTCGGCCGGCCGATTCAGCAACTCTGGGAAGATGGGCCGGACCAGCGCCTAGCGCTCGCGCAAAACCAGATTGCGATACTGCACCTTCATCGGCTCACCGGGGATGATTGGCATCGCCAGCACGCCGGACGCCGCTGCTTTGCCGGTTTCTCGGTCTTCCAATTCCGAGACCAGCTCGCCGTTAATCCGCAGCGAAATCTTCGGTCCGACCGCGGTGAGGTGATACTCGTTCCACTGCCCGAGCTTGAAACCCTTCGTCAGGTTTTCGGCCGGGGCAAAGCGGGCCGAACTGCGTTTCCCGGACTCATCAATCACCACGCGCTCACCGCGGCCGGCGAGAGACTGGCGGGGACCATACTCGTCCCAGATGCCGCCGAGGAATTTCCCCTGCCCGTCCATGTCGGCTTGGTAGCCGTGGACGAGGCCGAACTCCTTCACCGCCCCCCGGAACTGCATCCCGGAATTCGACTGCTCGCCGAAAAGACGGAACTCGAACTTCAGCTCAAAGTCCCGCACCTCGCCGCCCTGCCAGACGATAAACTGGTTCCGCGGCGGGTTGTGTTCCCGGGTGGTCTCGCCGGTGATCGCGCCGTCCTCGACGCGCCAGTAGCTCAGGTCCGGCGCGGACCAACCTTGGAGCGTCGCCCCGTCGTGGATGGAACGCCACGGGTGGCGAAGAATGGTCGCACAACCGAGCAGCAGAGCGCCGAATGTCAGCGCCAGCCCAAGCCCGAGCACACCGACGCAGCCCGAACGACCTGATCGCGGAGCCGGGCCTTCCGCACCCAGCAACCTTTCGACATGTTGCTTGGCGTCCGCCAAGCCCATGCCGGGATACAGCTCCCGGCAGCGCTGGATCGCCTCGATCTTGCGGCCGGGGTTTCCGGCCACCATCCGGCGCAATTCGTCATCCGCGGCGGAAGTTCCCGACGCACGCGCTGCGGCCCCCTGCCGCAGCGGATAGCCGCACTGCGGGCATGCCTCCGCCTGGTCCGAAATCTGGCGGCGACATTCAGGGCATGGGAGCAAGGCCATTCCTCACTCCTCGCTGCTCATCAGCTTCGCGATCACGCTGAGGTCTTCCAGCGTGGTCGTGTCGCCCTTGATCTCCATGCCGCTGGCAATCTGCTTGAGCAATCGCCGCATGATTTTGCCGGAGCGGGTCTTGGGCAGGGCGTCCGCGAAGCGAACTTCGTCCGGCTTCGCCACGGGCCCGATCTCTTTGCCGATATGATTGCGGAGTTCGTTCTTCAGCTCGGGCGTCGCCTTCACGCCGGTCTTGAGCGTGACAAAGCAGACCAGCGCCTGGCCCTTGAGTTCGTCGGGACGGCCCACGACCGCGGCTTCGGCGACATTGGGATGACTCACCAGCGCGCTCTCGACCTCGGCCGTGCCAATCCGGTGGCCGGCGACGTTCAGGACATCGTCGATGCGGCCGACGATCCAAAAGTATCCGTCCTTGTCCTGGCGGCAGCCGTCGCCGGTGAAGTAGCTGCCTTTGACCTCGCTCCAATAGGTCTGCTTGAAGCGCTCGTTGTCGCCCCAGATGCCACGCAGCATCGACGGCCACGGTTTACGGACGACCAATTTGCCGCCGAAATTCTTGGGCACAGCCTTGCCGGCGTCATCCACGACCTCGGGCAGGATGCCAAAGAACGGCAGCGTCGCCGTGCCGGGCTTGGTCGGGGTCGCCCCGGGCAGCGGCGTGATCATGATGCTGCCGGTCTCGGTCTGCCACCAGGTGTCCACGATCGGGCAGCGGCCCCCGCCGATGACCGTGTGATACCACATCCACGCCTCAGGGTTGATGGGTTCGCCGACGCTGCCGAGGAGGCGGAGGGAGGAGAGATCGTGCTTCTTCGGCCATTCGTCGCCCCACTTCATGAAGGCGCGGATCGCGGTCGGCGCGGTGTAAAGGATGGTCACGCCATACTTCTGGATGATGCGCCAGAACCGGTCGGGCTCGGGCCAGTTGGGCGCACCCTCATACATCAGGGCCGTGGCGCCGTTGGCCAACGGACCGTAGACGATGTAGCTGTGGCCGGTGACCCAGCCGACGTCGGCGGTGCACCAGTAAACATCCTCGTCGCGCAGATCGAAGACGTATTTGGAAGTCAGCTTGGTCCCGAGCAGGTAGCCGGCCGTCGTGTGGAGGATGCCCTTCGGTTTCCCGGTGGAGCCCGAAGTGTAGAGGATGAAGAGGGGCGCCTCGGAATCCATCTTCTCGGCCGGGCAAACGTCGGAGACATACTCCAGCTCGCGGTGCCACCAGACGTCGCGGTTTTCGGTCAGGTGGACCTCGTTGGCGCACCGACGCAGCACGATGACCTTCTCGATGGTCTTGGTGAGCGACTGGCCCGCGGCATCGTTGAGCTTCAGCGCCTCGTCGACGTTCTTCTTGAGCGGGACCACGGCGCCCCGGCGATATCCGCCGTCGGCCGTGATGACCATCTTGGCGCCGGAGTCCTGGATGCGGTCCGCCACGGACTGCGCGCTGAACCCGCCGAAGACGACGCTGTGAACCGCGCCGATGCGGGTGCAGGCCAGCATGGCAATGGCGGCCTCGGGCACCATCGGGAGGTAAATGATGATCCGGTCGCCCTTCTGGATGCCGTTCCGCTTGAGCACATTGGCAAACCGGCACACTTCGCGGTGCAACTGCTTGTAGGTCAGGACGCGTTCCTCACCGGGCTTGCCATCGGTGGCCGGCTCTCCTTCCCAGATGAGCGCCGCCTTGTTGGCGGTGGCGGTGCCCAGCCACTGGTCGAGGCAATTGGCCGACACGTTCAGCCTGCCGCCGGTGAACCACTTGGCGAACGGCTCCTTCCACTGGAGCACCTTGGTGAAAGGCTTCTGCCACACGAGCTCGGTCTCGGCCTGCTTCTTCCAGAACTTCTCGGGATTCTTCACCGACTCGGCCCAGAGCTTCTTGTATTGGGCCATGCTCTTGATGTGGGCCTTGGCCGAGAACTCCTTGGCGGGCTTGAAGACGCGGGATTCCTTGAGAAGCGATTCGATGTTCGCAGCGGGGACGTTGCTCATAGTGCGGAAGTAGGCGGAGCTTGGGATTTGCCCATGGCGCCGTCAATGCGCCGGCAAAATTCCTCATCGGCGCCCTGACTCGGCCGCCTTTGCCGGTTCCGGCCGGCGCCATTCCCCGGAAAAAAAGTTCCGCGGGACATACAAATTCCCGGCTGGCAGTGTCTATGTGCTCAGACGCTGTGCAGGATTCCCCGCCAACGACGGCTTGGTGCGAGGCGCTTTACGAGGCGCAGGCCACGCCATTGGTGCTCTATGGACGGGCCTTGGGACTCAGCCACAGCGAGGCGGAGGACGTGTTGCAGGACGTCTTCCGGGAATTGCTCAAGCGGGACGACCGCCCCCACCGCCCGGAGCACTACCTGGTCCGTGCCTTCCGCAACCGCGCCCTAAACTACCGGCGATCCCTGTGGCGCCGCGTGGCCCGGGAGTTTGAATCCGGCCGCTGGTTTGAGCGGGCGCCGGACGAGTCTCCCCGGGAGCGCGCCGCGATGCGCTGTCTGGCCACCCTGCCGCCGGAGCAGCGCGAGGTCATCGTCCTGAAGCTGTGGCACGGCCACACCTTCGAGGAGATCGCCGCCCTGCTGGAACTTTCGCCGAACACCGCCGCCGGCCGTTACCGCTACGGTCTGCAAAAGTTGCGTGCCTGCCTGCGGGAACCTCTGCCCGAAACCGAACATGAACTCGCCGGATCCTTTGGAGACCCTGATTTCAACCTGGACACCCCGCCGCCCGTCCCCGGCGCTTAGGCACCGGCTGTTCGGCGCGCCGCCGGTGGCCGACCATCCGCTGTCGTGGTGCCAATTCGCACCGCCGGCCTTGGCCGCGGCGGCGCTGGCGCTGGCGTTCGTGCTCCATCCCGGCCGGCTGGAAAGCGCCGTCCGTTCCGCGGGCCAATGGACCAACGCCGTGGACCTCTCCTACCGGCATTCGTCGCGGCAATGCGCCAACAACGCCCTGCCCGTGGCCTGTTTTGCTTGGACAAACGCGGCCCTCGCCCCCTCCACTAACGCCTCCGCCGGCGGTCTCTGAACCCGCCGGTCCCGATTTCCCGAAGTCATTGCTATGGCAAATCCGAAGCCCCCTGCTGGCGCCCCGACCAGCCCGTCCGCCAAACCGGCCTCCAAGCCGGCCGCCCCGACTCCGCCCCCGCTGAACCCGGAACCCGCGCCCATCGCGAAGCTCTACCGCTCGGTGGACTGGCTGACCTTCTTCCTGACCACGCTGCTGGTCCTGGTCGGCTACCTCTACACCATCGCCCCGGACCTGACGCTGGAGGACTCCGGCGAACTGGCGGTCGGCTCGATGTATGCCGGCGTGCCGCATCCGCCGGGTTACCCGGTGTGGACGATCTACACCTGGGCGTTCACGAAGTTTCTGCCCATCTCCAACATCGCGTTCCGGGTCGCGGTCTCGTCGGCGGTGGCGGCCGCGCTGTCGGCCGGCCTGGTCGGGCTCCTGATTTCCCGGGGCAGTTCACTGATCCTGGAGAGCATCGACAGCTTCAAGGCGCTGGAACGGAAGTGGGAGAACCCGCTGTGCCTCGTGTCGGGCCTCGCCGGCGGCCTGCTGATCGGCTTCAACGGCTTCATCTGGAGCCAGGCGGTGATCGTGGAGGTCTACACCCTCGCGGTGCTGACCTTCATGGCGATGCTGGCGTTCCTGATGCGCTGGCTCTACGCGCCCCAGCAGCGGCGTTACCTCTACTGGGCGTTCTTCATGTTCGGCCTCTGCTTCTGCAATCACCAGACGCTGATCGTCGCCGCCATCGGCATCGAGGTCCTCGCGCTGATGGGCGACCGCCGGCTGGGCCGGGATTTCTTCTTCGCCAATGCCCTGGTTTACACGCTCGTGATGCTCGGCCGGGCGCACGGCAAGACGGCCATGCTGTCGGATAACGTGGGCGTCTTCCACGTCTTCAATTTCATCGGCCTCGCGTCGTGGGTCGTCGCCTTCGCCTACTCGGGCAAGCTGGAGCAATCGGTGCGCAACCTCGCGGTCGGCGCCGCCAGCATCGTGGCTCTCCTGGGCTTCACGGCTCTGATCACCGCCGACGGCAACGTGGTTTCATTGACCGCGGCCGTTTCCCAGGCGGTGGCCGAGGGCAAGAACGCGGCCGACCTCGGCCGGAGCCTCGAAGACGCCAAGAGTTTTGCGGCGCTCATGATTCCCGCGCTCGGCTACATCTCGTTGGCGGGCCTCATCGCCGTCTTCGCGATGTCCTACAACACGGAACGCTCCGGGCGTCTCCTGTCCGAATGGAAGCCGGTTCTGCTGTCCGGGGTGATCTTCCTGCTGGGCGCGGCCTTCT
>JBIIUN010000315.1:0-6202 GCA_044339945.1 Kapaibacterium sp. (SeqCode) | reverse complement strand
GATGGCGACGCAAGCGGCGGAGCCGGTCGGTTCCATGGGCGACGACACGCCGTTCGCCGTGTTGTCCAAGCGCCCGCGGCTGCTTTTCGACTACTTCAAGCAGCTCTTCGCGCAGGTCACCAATCCGCCGATTGATTCGATCCGCGAGAAGGTCGTCATGTCGCTCGGCACCATGCTGGGCCACCGGCTCTCTTGGTTTGAAGAGTCGCCGGAACACGCGCGGCAGGTCCGCATTGATTCGCCCATTCTCCTGGGCCACGAGTTGGAAGCGCTGAAGTCCGCGCCCGGCTTTCCATCGGCAACCTTGGCCTGCCATTTCCCCGCCGCTGCGGGCGATGCCGGCATCGAGGCTGCCTTGAACGCCCTCTGTGCCCGGGCGAGCCAAGCGGTGGACGCCGGCTGCCAAATCCTCGTGCTCACGGACCGGGGGACCGATGCGCAGCAGGTTCCGTTGCCCATGCTGTTGGTCGTCGGTGCGGTGCACCACCACCTCATCCGCGAGGGCAAACGCCTCCGGGTCTCGCTGGTCTGCGAGGCCGGTGAACCACGCGACGTGCACCACTTCGCCTGCCTGATCGGTTTCGGGGCCAGCGCGGTCTTCCCTTATGTCGCGCTCGACACGATCCGCAACGCGGTCGAGAGCGGCAAATACGGCGAACTCCCGTTCGACAAGGCGGCGGCCAATTACCGGAAGGCCATCGAAAGCGGTCTGCTCAAGGTCATGGCGAAGATGGGCATCTCGACCGTCGCCAGCTATCGCGGCGGGCAGCTCTTCGAGGCCATCGGCATCGGGCCCGAGGTGATTGAACGGTGTTTTCTCGGCACCACGAGCCAAGTCGGCGGCATCACGCTCGTCCAGATCGGCCACGACGCGCTCCGCCGGCATCAGGCTGCGTTCGGCGCGCCGGAAAGCGCCGCGCTCGATGTCGGCGGCAACTACCGCGTCGCGAAGGGCGGCAAGGGCGAGTTCCACGCCTACAATCCGCAGGTCGTCGGCACGCTCCACCGCTTCCTCAAGTCGGGTCAGCGCGAGGAGTTCCTGAAATACATGGAGACGGTCAACAAGCGCGACCCCGTCAGCCCGCGCGACCTGCTCGACTTCAAGCCGACGGGCGAAGTGGTCCCGCTCGCCGAGGTGGAACCCATCGAGGAAATCCGCCGCCGCTTCACCACGGCCGGCATGTCCCTCGGGGCGCTTTCGCCCGAGGCCCATGAGTGTCTCGCCATCGCGATGAACAGCATCGGGGGCAAGTCCAACTCCGGCGAAGGCGGCGAAGATCCGGCCCGCTACAACAACGAGAAATGCTCCGCGATCAAGCAGGTCGCCTCGGGCCGCTTCGGCGTCACACCGGCCTACCTGGCCAGCGCCCAGGAGATTGAGATCAAGATGGCCCAGGGCGCAAAGCCCGGCGAAGGTGGCCAGTTGCCCGGCCACAAGGTCAGCCCGCTGATCGCCAAGCTCCGCTACAGCGTCCCCGGCGTGCCGCTCATCTCGCCGCCGCCGCATCACGACATCTATTCCATCGAGGACCTCGCGCAGCTCATCTTCGACCTGAAGCAGGTCAATCCGCGCGCCAAGGTCTGCGTGAAGCTCGTCGCCTGCGCCGGCGTGGGCACCGTGGCGGCGGGTGTCGCCAAGGCCTACGCCGACGTCGTGCTGATCTCCGGCCACGACGGCGGCACGGGTGCTTCGCCGCTCAGTTCCATCAAGAGCACGGGCGGACCGTTTGAGTTCGGCGTCGCCGAGGTGCAGCAGACACTGATGCTGAACGATCTCCGTTCGCGCATCGTGCTGCGCACCGACGGCGGCCTGAAGACCGGCCGCGACATCGTGCTCGCCGCCTTGCTGGGCGCGGAAGAGTTCAACTTCGGCACCGCCGCCCTGGTCGCCGCGGGCTGCGCCATGTTCCGCGTCTGCCACCTCAACACCTGTCCCGTGGGCGTCGCGACGCAGAAGGAGGAATTGCGGCTCAAGTTCCGCGGCAAACCCGAGAACGTCGTCGCCTTCTTCAACGGGGTCGCGCAGGAGGTCCGCGAAATCCTCGCCGAACTGGGCTTCCGCACGCTCGACGAGGTCATCGGGCGGACGGATCTGCTCCAGCGGAAACCGCTCGCCAGCTTCCCCGAGGAAGTTCGCGCCAAGGTGGCCACGCTCAATCTCGACAAGCTGCTCTACCAAGTCGATCCCACGGGGGCTTCGGAACGCATCCACACCCGCGACCGCAACGAACGTTTCGGCGACAGCCTGCTCGACGACAAGATCATGGCCGACGGCCGGATCGCCATGCAGGGCAAGGGCGTCGCGCGGCTAAGCTACAAGATTCGCAACGTCCACCGGAACGTCGGCACCCGCGTCTCCGGGCACATCGGTTACGTCTACGGCGATGCCGGGCTGCCCGAGGGATCGTTGCTCGACGTCACGTTGCGCGGCACGGCGGGACAGAGCTTCGGCACGTTCCTCGCCGCCGGGGTTCGCCTGAAGCTGATCGGCGAAGCCAATGACTACGTCGGCAAGGGCATGAATGGCGGCGAAATCGTCGTGCGCCCGCCCGAGGACGTGACGTTTGCCTGGGCCGACAACCAGGTCGTCGGCAACACCTGCCTGTATGGAGCGACCGGCGGACGCCTCTTCGCCGCGGGCCGCGCCGGCGAACGGTTCTGCGTGCGCAATTCCGGCGGCACCGCCGTCGTGGAGGGCGTGGGCGAACACGGCTGCGAATACATGACCGGCGGCACGGTCGTCGTCCTGGGGGAAACCGGCCGCAACTTCGGCGCCGGCATGTCGGGCGGACGCGCCTTTGTCTTCGATCCCGACAAACAGCTGCCCGGCCGCTACAACAACGGCATGGTCGGCCTCGAACGCCTCACCAGTGACGAGGAGGCCAAGCGCTTGGAGAAGCTGATCTACGCCCACCTCGAAGCCACGGAATCACCGCGGGCCGCCGCCATCCTGAAGAATTGGAGCGAGACCCGTGGTCAGTTCTGGGCCGTGGTCCCGCATCCCGCCGAAGCCAAGCCGGCGGCTGCGCCCGTGCATGAGCCGGAGAAACCGCAGGCGGCCCCCATTGTCGGCAGGGACTGACCGCGCGGACGAAGGCGCCGCGGCCTGCGAACTGGCTTGGCGGCGGCGCCCATTCGGCTGGGGTTATCCGTTCAGTGTTCTCCCGCCTCGGGCTTGGGTTCAGGCAGCCACTGGGTCAGCAATGCCCCGGCCAGGGCGTATAGGCCCGCCACCGCGGCCCCCACGAGGGCGATCTTCACCGGGTTCGGCGGCGTCGCCTGTGAAAAGGTGAGGGTCAGCCACGCCGCGGCCGTTCCAATGACGCGTCCGCCGATGTTGGCGGCAAAACTCTCGCCGGTGCCACGCAGGTGGACTGGAAACACCAACGGGATGTAATTTCCCCAGAAGCTAAATTGCGCGACCGTGAACAGTCCGGCGATGAAGATGCCGACCTTGATGCTGCCCAGGCTGTCCGCGTTCCCCAGTGAACCGGAGATCCACCAGAACAGCAGCGGCACGAACAGCAGCGCCGGCAACTGGAACACCCGCAGCAGCGCCCGCCGGCTAACGATCTTGACCGCGAGCACCGCAAGGATGAAGCGGCCCACCAACCCCCCGATCTCCTGCCAGATGGTGACCTTCGCCACCGCCTCGTCCGTCGCATTTCCGGCCGCCTGCCGGCCCAGCTTCTGAACTTCGGGCACCGGTTTGCCGGCGCTAGTGGCCGCCTGGACCGCGTTGGTCTGGGCCAGCTTGGCGACCGCGACGATGGCCGTGTGCCCCTTGGGCCCGCCGAGGATTTGCGGCAACTGCTGGATGGCGCCGAACGCAATGCCGTAGCTCGCGGCGAACACCAACGTGGTCAGCACCGTGGTGCGCAGCAGTTCGGGGCTGAACAGTTCCGCGATGCTGGGTCGGCGAAGTTTGCCGCTAGCCTTCTTTTCCGCCCACACTGGGGACTCCGGCAGGAACGGCCGGATCAGGATCAGCGGCAGCGCGGGAATCACGCCGGAGATCAGCGTGTAGCGCCATGCCTCGTGACCGGAATGGATCGCCGGCAGGCTCAGCGCCACGTTGGCCGCCAGCACGTTGGCCCCGCCAACCAGCAAGCCGCCGAACGAGGAAAACGCCTGCGTGTAACCCAGCACCTTCTCGCGCTGGAGCGGATTCGGGAACAGTTCTGCAAGCCACGCGACCGCGGCGACGAATTCGACGCAAACCCCGATGAAGACCAAACAGCGCAGCACCAGCAACTGGGTCAAGGTCGTGGCAAAGCCCGCCGCCAACGCTGACAGGGCATAGAGCAGGATGCTGAAGGTCAGCACCCGGCGACGACCAAGACGGTCGGTGAGATAACCACCCAGCAACCCGAAAACGCCGCCGGCAATGGCCGGGACAAAGAACAACGTGCGGGCCCACTTCACATATTCGGTCCCGCCCGGCGCCCAAGCCAAGCCCGCGTCGGCCGCCGACATGCCGCCCTTGATCAACTCCTGGACCAACGGGGCGCTCAGCGCGGCGATGGCCGGCTTGATGATCAGCGGCAACATCAGGAGCTCGTAGATGTCGAACGCGAAGCCGATGGCGGCGATCACGCAGATCAGCCACTCGGTGGTGCCAAGCCGTTTCGGACCGGGAATCGCAGGGTTCATACGTAGGCGTAGTAAATCAGCCGGGCATCCGCGGACGCAACCGCCAACTCACCGGGCGAGCCGGTGCCGCCATCCGCTTTCAACTTTGAGCTTTGGCCCGCTTCTGGCACACAACGCGCCGACATGCATTCGTTTCGTTACGCCAAAGGCCAGTTGCAGTGCGAAGGTGTGGCCCTCGCCAAGCTGGCCGAGCAGCACGGCACCCCGCTCTACGTCTATTCGCAGGCCACGCTGACCGACCATTACACGAAGCTGGATCAGGCCCTCGCGCCGCTGGATCACCTGATCTGCTTCGCGATGAAGTCCAATTCCAACCTCGCGGTCATCCGCACGCTCGCAAACTTGGGCAGCGGCTTTGACACCGTGAGCGCCGGCGAGATCCAGCGGGTGGTCGAGGCGGGCGGCGACGCCCGGAAATGCGTCTTCGCCGGCGTCGGCAAGACCGAGGAGGAAATTGCCTACGCGCTCCGACAGGACATCTACTGCTTCAACGTGGAATCCGAGGCCGAGCTGAAGCGCATCAGCAAGGTCGCCGTGCGCCTCCGGAAAATTGCGCCGGTCGCGGTGCGGGTGAACCCAAACGTGGACGCCGGCACCCACGCGAAGATCACCACCGGCACCTACGAGAACAAGTTTGGCATCGCCTTCGAGCAGATCGAGGCCGTCTACGCCCGCGCCGCCAAGCTGCCTAACCTGCGCCTGCGCGGCCTCCAGATGCACATTGGCTCGCAGCTCACGGACGTGAAGCCCTTCCGCCTCGCGGTGGAGAAAGTCGCGCCCCTGGTGGATCGCCTGAATCGCAAGCACGGCTTCGATTTCTTCAGCGTCGGTGGCGGCATCGGCATCGTCTATCGTGACGCGATGGCCAGCGGCGACGCCGCGTGGTGGCAGACCAAGGAAGGCAAGAAGGTCCTCACCCCGCAGGTTTACGCCGACACGTTAGTGCCATTGCTCCAACCGCTGGGACTGAAGATCCTGCTGGAACCCGGCCGCTTCCTCACCGGCAACGCCGGCGCGCTCCTGACCCGCGTCGAGTTCATCAAGAAGACCGGCAAGAAGAACTTCGTCATCGTGGACGCCGCGATGAATGACCTGATCCGGCCGGCCTTCTACGACAGTTTCCATGAGATTGCGCCCCTGAAGAAGAAGGCCGGCGCGATCGTTTCCTCGGATGTCGTCGGCCCGATCTGCGAGTCCGGCGACTACTTCGCCAAGGATCGCCCGCTGCCGAAGGTTGGCGAAGGCGATTACCTCGCGCTGCTCAGCGCCGGTGCCTACGGCTCGGTGATGGGCTCGAATTACAACTCCCGCGGGCTCGCGGCCGAGGTGCTCGTCAACGGGACAAAGTCCGCCGTCGTCCGTCGGCGGCAGGAAATCACCGACATCTGGGCCAACGAACAGACGGCGCCTTGGCAATGAACCGGTGAATTGTCGCTGGCGGCCCGCGTCAGCACCGGTTGCACTGGTTCCCCGTCGCATGGCTGAAGCCGCAATACAGGTTCGTTTCCCCCGGTGGGCAGGATGGCTTCACGCCGTCCTGCTCGCGTTG
>JBIIUN010000314.1:0-6208 GCA_044339945.1 Kapaibacterium sp. (SeqCode) | reverse complement strand
CACGGCGTCGCCGAGGGACAGCGCCTGCGCATCGGCTTTCGGCCCTACGCCGTCCAGCTCTCGCCCAACCTCGGCGAATACCGCTACCGGGCCACGATCAAGCACGTCTACTTCCTCGGCGTGCTCCTGCGCCTGGAGCTGGAGACGCCCTCCGGCCTCGTGCTACGCACCCGCATCACCAAGGATGAATTCACCCGCCTAAAGCTCGCCCAAGGCGACGCCGTGAGCTTCCAGATCCGCGAATACCGCGTGCTTTCCCGCGACGGCGACTCCCTGCCCGCCGAGGTCTCCGCCGTCCATCAGACCGCGGACTTCGGCGGCGGAATCTGAGCCGCTACTCTCCGCGAGCAATGCCCCTGGTCCTTGGGCTCGGGTGCTTGGGTGACTCCCGGTCGTCGTCCGGCCCGGCGCAGACCCGGACCGCCCAGACCGGCGCCAGCACGACGGCGAAACAGCGGAGCATGGCCCCGGTATATCGGGCGCCGCGCAAGGAAGCTGGCCCACTTGCCCCGTAGGAGACGAAATGACGAGGCGCACGCTTCCACGGGAGGCCAGAGACGCCACACGTTGTCTCCTACCAATGGGGACGTTGGTCGGCAGCGCCACGGCCACGGCCTACCTCTACACCGGCGAACAGTGGGATGCCGACGTGGGCGCCTACTATCTCCGCGCCCGCTGGTATCTGCCCGAATGGGGCCGCTTCCTCAACCGCGACTCCTACGAAGGCGAAGAGGACGACCCTGTCTCTCAGAACCGGTTCCTTTACGCGCACGCCAATCCGGTCCGCCATGCGGACCCCAGCGGGCAAATCCCGAGTGGAGAGCAGGTAACGGTAACTGGAATCCAAGGCAATGTCGTAACCATGCGCACCGTCGGCGTGAATCAGGCTAGGAAATCGATCATTAAGCGGCTTACTTGCGTAACGGGTGCGCAGACGCTTCGTGCGGGGGCGGCTGCCTTGTTATATTCAGGACGCAGACAGCAGCTTGACTAACACCACCCAATCCCGCAGTCCATGGATGGTGACCCATTGCAGACAGTCACACTGCTTAGCGATACCCACCGGATGTTTCATTGGATTCTGCACCTGCTGCTTATGCGAAATCCAACGTTTGCTGCCCAAGGATTACACAACAGCACAGACCGGCGGATATGGGATATAGTTCTGCCAAGCAGAGCACTTCGTAAGGCACTCCTGATCGAGTTGAAGGCGGCTTCATGGATTACAGACAGGAATTGCCAACTGAAGCCGCCCTACGCCATAAAGCCATACGTAGATCAGCAGGGAAGAATATGGTTCCAAAAAGGAACACAGCAATGAAGATTAGGCCATTAGAATACCACTACCTCCTGAGTTCCAGGGCGTATAGGAGCATCGAAACACCGATTGCCGATCTTGTTTCCCATCCATTTTGTGCTGTCTGCAAGGCTTGGGGCGGTGTGCGTTCCTCTGTAGAGTTGCTGGTCACCAAGGGCGCGCGCGCTGACGTAATCTACGCCACGGCATTCGGCACATCGGTTCCTAAGATTTCGCTTTACTCCGAGCGCCTTACCGAAGTGGTTGGCAGCAACGCGCCCGAGTTGCTCCCGCGGTTCAGAAGAGCGAGCGACCGCAATGGGGTTGTGTTGCAGGAAATCCTGGCACCGGCACAGGTTCTGTATTGCGGGATTCGGGGCGCAAAAGTTCCGTATGCGAGTCGTTGCGGAAAGTGTGGGCACCTTGGTGCCTACTGCCCTGAGATGAAGTATGTTGGCACATTCTTTGCCGTTGCGGAGGACGACGTGTCCGGAGGATCCCCATTCTACTCTGCGGAGAGCTGGCGAAACAGCCCTCCGGATTTGGTGGCAACATGCGCGGGTGTGACACTGCTCAGAGAGTTGGGCTGCGTGTTCACCACGGTGAAGGTGGCGGTGCTTCGGAGCGCCGATGTGGATCGAATGCCGAATGTGAAGATCTTCCATGAACCGGTGTGAGCGGACCAGATGGTGGAGGGGGCTCAAGTGTTGGAACAGCGCATTGATGGCGTTGCTGCACTACATTCCATATCGGAGTGTCATCCCGTGGCTGGCCATGCTGGGATGGGTTACGGCCTGTCTTGGGGGCGTTGCCGACCTGTGTTCCCGCAACGCGGCAGCTTGCGTGGAGCGCTCACGAATTCACGGTGTTTTTCCACCTTGGCGTCAACACACTCTCCGGCTCGGAATGGGGTTCCGGCCAAGAGCAATCAAAGGCATTCAATCCGGCTGCGTTGGATGCCGGCCAGTGGGTCCGAGCCATCCAGTCGGCTGGAGCCTCCGGCGCGGTGCTCATCTGCAAGCATCACGACGGGTTCTGCCTCTGGCCCAGCCGGTTCACCGAACATTCGGTCCGCAGCGCCCCGTGGCGCGAGGGTAAGGGTGATCTCGTCCGCGAAGTCTCGGAGGCGTGCCGCCAGGCCGGTCTACTTTTCGGCGCGTATCTGTCGCCCGGCGACCTGCATGAGCGGACCTACGGCCGGGATTCCGCGGCTTACAACGAATATTTCCGCAACCAACTGCGCGAACTGCTCACCCACTACTGCGAGATTTCCGAAGTATGGTTCGACGGTGCCCAGCCCTCGCGCCTGATGCAGGCCTACGACTTTCCCAGCCATTACCGTTTGGTCCGCGAACTCCAGCCCAGTGCGGGCCAGTAGTGCGTTTCGACCTGCCCAGCATGGCGTCCTCTCAGGGCTTGGGAGTTAGGTTGGTCCGGTTACCCGGGGCGGCGCTAGCAGGCTCGCTCTGCCCCGGGCTATCTTCGGCCGGGCTTTCAGCCATGAGGCCGCTCTTGGTTCGGCAACGGCCGGCCCCTACTTCCCCACCGGCTTCGGCTGCGCCTGTTCCCACTCGTCCTTCGTCACTGCCTTCTTCTCGTGCAGCAGAACGAACGTGCCCTTCTTGTTGCCCACCACGAGGTCGGGCAGGCCATTCTTGTCCACGTCGCCCACGATGAGCTGGGTGCCCACGCCGGAGCTGTCGTCGATGCGGTAGGGCACGAAGTCCACCGACTTGTCGGTGCCACGCACCAGCTTGAACCAGTAGTTCACCGCGGCCTGGTTGCGGTCGGGATCGCCGGTGCGGCCGTGCGACCAGAAGCGTTTGCCGGTCACGATGTCCTTCAGGCCGTCGCCGTCCATGTCCACCAGCTCGATGGCGTGCAGCTCGGTGAACTTCACGCCGTAGCGGTTCTCGCTCGCCTCCTTGTTCATGAGGATGTGCTCCCGGAACTTGATCTCGCCGCCTTCGCGATACTGCTCGAACCACGCGAGGCCGTAGCCGTGCGCCGTGAGCGCGGTGATGATGTCGTTGAGCCCGTCGCCGTTCACGTCGTAGGCGAACATGTGCGAGCCGCCCAAGCCGAACGGGCCGGCGTGGAACTGCCACAGCGGATCGCCGGCGAGCGACGCGGGCTGTTCCCACCAGCCGTCCTTTTCCAGCAGGTCCAGGCGGCCATCGCCGTTCACGTCGCCGAGGCCCATGCCGTGGGTGAAGTTGCCGTAGTTCTTGTTCGGCGAGATCGGGTGCCACGTCCACGGCTTGGCCGGGTCGCTCCAGTCGGGCGTGGCGTAGCCGTAGGCGCCCTTGGTGATGCAGACAAGCTCGGGTTTCCCGTCGCCGGTGAGGTCGGCGAAGGTCGGCGATTCGTTGTCGGTCTGGGTAAAGATGACGTGGCGCGGCCAGTGTTTGCCGGACGTTTTCGGATTCTCGAACCACACGGTTTCCTGGCCGGGGAAGCCAATGATCAGCACGTCCGGCCAGCCGTCGTGGTTGAAGTCGCGGGGGAAGGCGAAGAAGTTGTCCGAGTAGGTGTTGTTCGCCCCGAGCGCGCCGTCGTAGCCGGGCACTGTCACGGTGGTCATCGGCCCGAGCTTGAGCTGGAAGGTCTTGGTGGGCGCGTAGAGCTCGTGCTTGTTCGTGAAGCCCGGTCCCTCATACCACCACGGGCCCGACACGATGTCGTTCGCGCCGTCGCGGTTGAAGTCGCCGAAGCTCGCGCCCTCGCACCAGAACTGGTCGCTCAGCTGGAGGCGCTTAAACGTGTGCAGGGTGAAGTCGGCGGCCGACAGGGACAGGGCGGCGGTCAGCCCGAGGGCACCGGGAAGCAGGCGGAGGTTCATGTGCGGCGGGGATTGAACGCTGCGAGCGGGCGCCGGATTCGGGAAAGTTGCAAGCGGCGGCTGCGGTGGGGCGGGCGCCGGCAGGACGCCGGGGGCGCATTTTTACCGTGGCTGAGCTGGCAGTCGGGGCGCCCGCGGTAGCTGCCGACGTGAGTCGGTGGCAGTCCCGCCACGCCGACCGGCATGCCCACGGACTTACGTCCGCAGCTACCGCGCGAACCAGCCCCGGTGGCCACGATGAAAAGATGCGCCCGGACGCCGGTGGCACCACGAACCAGATTCGACAGGCCGCGCTTCCGCGCGAATCCTCCCGGAATGCGACCGGTTGACCTTACTGCCTTCCCGAATGAACTCGCCGTCCGTTGGGACGACGGTTCCGAGAGCTTCATCCCGTTCGAGACCTGGCGCCGGTTCTGCCCGTGCGCCGCGTGCATGGGCGAGCAGGACATCTTCGGCAACACCTACAAGGCGCCGGACCGGCCCTACGCGAAGAATGCGTTCCAGCTCGTGCGTTTCGCCGAGGTGGGCAGCTACGCGGTGCAGCCGTTCTGGGCGGACGGGCATGGTTCGGGACTCTTCGCGTGGGATTACCTCCGACGGGTGGCTGACGCGCAGGCAGCGACGTAGCCCCGGGGAGGCCCGGTTGAATCCGGCGGGGAACGGGGTGGGATCGGTAGGGGCGAATCTGGGCACTGCCCCCGTGGCCTCCCTCGCCCTGCGAGGCACGAGCGGGGAGAGGGTGGGGGAGAGGGGCCGTCCCGACCGGGCGCAGCGCCTCCTCTCCCCGACCCTCTCCTCCACTCCGAGTGGAAGCGAGGGAGCCAACCGGGCGGATTTCGGGCGCTGTGTCCAGTCTGCGGCGGCTCCGAGCTTGAGATTTTTCCCGGCCCGGCCCATTGATGACGACAGTCGCGGTGGGAACTGCGATTCCTTGGCACCAAACCCAACCGACTCGGACCATGACCGCCATCCACTCCGCTACGGATTCAGAGGGCTTTCTTCGTTTCCAGGCTGATCCGGGCATCGCCGGCCTGAATGCGGTTCCCGGGCCGGAATTCACCGATTTGGCCGCGCTGGCGGCCCAGATTTGCGGCACGCGGAGCGCGGCCTTGGCCGGGTGGGAGGGCGGCGTCCCGCAGTTCCTGGGCCGGCACGAATTCCCGGCGGATGCGCCCGGGTTTGCGGCCTGGCTGGAGCGGTGTTCGAACCAGCCCGCGGCCCCGGGCGAGTTGGCTTGGGCCGTTTTGCCGGAGTTCGGTTTCGTGGCCGGGGTGTCGTTGGCGGTGGGCGGAACGGCGCCTTGGGGCATGCTCTGCGTGGCGGATCCGGAGGCGCGTGAACTGGGTCCGGACCAGCGGGCGGGTCTTGCCCGGCTGGCGCGTCAGGCGGCCCGGCTGCTCGAACTCGGCCGGGCCAGCCGCCGGTGGGAACAGGCGGCGCAGTTCGCCGGGGCGACCATCGATGCGCTCAAGGCGAATCTTTGCGTGCTGGACGAGCACGGCAACATCTTGGCCACCAATGCGTCCTGGGAGCGTTTCGCCCGGCGGAATTCACCTCCGGAGGCCTCGATCAGCTCAGGGGGCGGCGGCAATTACCTGGATGTCTGTGAACAGGCCACCGGCGTCCATTCCGAGGGGGCGGCCCAATTCGCCCAAGGAATCCGGGCCGTCATCCGCGGCGAGCAGCCGGCCTTCACCGCCGAGTATCCGTGTCATTCGCCGACCGAGCAGCGTTGGTTCCTGGCGCAGGCCACCCGCGTGGGAGACGGGGCGCCGGTCCGGGTGGTGATGGCTCACGAGGACATTTCGGAACGGCGGCGGGTGCAACGGGACGAGCTGACGAACAAGTCCGCGCTGCTGCAGGCGATCATGGACACCAGCGTCGCCGCGATCACCGGCGTCGACCTTGCGGGCCGGATCATCTACGCGAATCCGCAGGCGGAAAAGGTGCTCGGACTAACTCGCGCCGCGCTGCTGCGGCGGGAATACAATTCACCGGAATGGCACACGACCGCGCCCGACGGCGGCCCGTTGCCGGACGAGCTGCAGCCCTTCCGCCGGGTGCTGGCC